>JAYTGR010000383.1:0-1869 GCA_043733205.1 Chthonomonadaceae bacterium | reverse complement strand
ACCGGGAACGCTCCGTCAGACGGGCGAACTGCACTCGCAAGGAGAGGCACTTTGTCAAGGGGATATGATCGAGTGGATAACCGCTGTTTCCTGTGCGGCAAAACGCGAGAGCAGGTCGAGAAGCTGATCGTCGGCAAGTACGGTGGTGTCTGCCTCGAATGCGTAGAGGCGTGTACCGATCTGGTTCGCTCCGAGGCTGGGGAGATCGAAAAGCAGCGGATCTATCCCAGCATCGGCTCCGTTCCCAAGCCGCGCGAGATCCATCGTATTCTCAACCAGTATGTCATCGGGCAGGAGCGGGCCAAGCGGGTGCTTTCCGTGGCCGTCTACAACCACTACAAACGCATCGACGCGCCTTCCGGTGATGTGGAACTCCAGAAAAGCAATATTCTGCTGATCGGGCCGACGGGATCCGGCAAGACCCTGCTCGCCCAGACGCTGGCGCGGGTGCTCAATGTTCCCTTCGCCATCGCCGACGCCACCTCCCTGACCGAAGCGGGTTATGTGGGAGAAGACGTCGAAAACATCCTCCTCAAACTGCTTCAGGCCGCCGACGCCACTTCTGCCAACGCCGAACAGACCGTTCGCAACGCCCAGCGCGGCATCATCTACATTGATGAGATCGACAAGATCACCCGCAAGAGCGAAAACCCCTCGATCACCCGCGATGTCAGCGGAGAGGGCGTCCAGCAGGCGCTGCTCAAAATCCTGGAAGGCACGGTCGCCAACATCCCTCCGCAGGGCGGGCGCAAACACCCCCAGCAGGAGTATGTTCAGCTCGATACGAGCAATATTCTGTTCATCTGCGGCGGCGCTTTCGAGGGACTGGCCGATATGATCGAGCGGCGGCGCAACACCCGAACGATGGGGCTGCGGGCCGATGTCGCTACCAGGGACGAGCGCGAGGCCGAGAAGGTCAGTATTTTTCAGCATGTGCTGCCGGACGACCTGCTAAAATACGGTCTGATCCCGGAGTTCATCGGGCGTCTGCCGGTCGTTGCCACCCTGGATGCGCTGGATGAAACCGCCTTGATGCAGATTTTGACCGAGCCGAAGAACGCGCTGGTCAAGCAGTACGCCAAATTTTTCGAGTACGATGGGGTCGAACTGGAGTTCCGTGAAGAGGCTCTGCAGCTGATCGCCAAAGAGGCGATCCAGCGCAAAACCGGTGCGCGCGCCCTGCGCACCATTATCGAAGAAGTGATGCTCGATATCATGTACGAGCTTCCCTCGATGCGCGACATCAAGCGCTGCATCATCGAGGAGGAGACGGTTCGCCTCCGCAAGGAGCCGGTGCTCGTCACGACGACTGAACTGCGCCAAGCCTCCTGATCCGAAACAGACCTCCCCCCAGCCCCTCCGCACTCCTCACCCCCGTCCCCCCCTTCCCGTTTCGGGAAGGGGTCGGGGGTGAGGTTTTCAGTCAAAGAGAGAGGTGATGCTGAGGTCGTTGTTGGCGCGGTGGATGGCTTCGCCGAACAGCGAGGCGACCGAAAGCACCTTGATTTTGGGATGGCGCTTCTCGGGCGGAAGCGGTACGGAGTCTGTGATGACGATCTCCGCGATCTCCGGCCGGGCGCAGAGGCGCTCGACGGCATTGCGGGCTAAAATGCCGTGTGTGGCCGCAATATAGATCTCCGGTTTAGCGCCGTGTTCGAGGAGTGCATCGACGGCCTGAATAATGCTGCCGCCGGTGGTAATCATGTCTTCGATAATGACGGGAGTTTTACCGCGCACATCCCCTGCAAGGTGAGTCACTTCGGTGACATTGTGATCGGGATGGTGCTTGTAGCCGACGGCCAGAGGCGCTTTGAGCGCCTGGACGACTTTGCGCACCTTCTTCACACGCCCCTCGTCCGGCGAGACCAC
>JAYTGR010000382.1:0-1870 GCA_043733205.1 Chthonomonadaceae bacterium | reverse complement strand
CTACGGTGCCGATGAAGGTCTCCATAGAGTCCGTCACGACAACGGCTGCCAGACCCAGCCCCGGCACAATAACCGACAGGATCGACTCCAATGGCAGTTCCAGCCCGACGATCACAGCGATGAGGCCAGCCCCAAGACCGACGGCCAGCAGTTTGGGCCGAATGGACACACGCCGATCCTTCAGCATCGAGAAACCGAGTTTTATATCCAGAAAACCTCCCGCATGAGAGTTCTGAGCAAGCGTTTTATGTGCGAAGCGCTCTCCGAGAAGGCGCAGTACTGTGAGAGACATAGTAGGTTGAGACCCTCCTTCATTCTATTGGACGGTCTGAACCTGCGGAGAGTTTCATCATCTCGCTTTGCGGCGGCGCAGGCCGAAATGTGCCAGCGCCGCAGCGGTCAAAGCCATCGCGAGCAGGATACTGTTCGGCTCCGGAGTGAGGGCGGGCAGCATAACTTTCTTGGGAGCGGGCTTGACGAGCGGACGTGGATTGGCTGGCCGATCCGGAGTCAGAAGGCTGTTACCAACGACTTTCGTGACGTTCTGGACTCCCAACGCCCCCACGACAGCGAGCACCGCACCGCCGCCGACCCACGTCGAGAGGGAACTCGCGGCCTGCGCAATGGTTTGGGCCGGAAGAATCTCCCCCGTCTCCATCGCATTGGCCGGAATCTCGTCCGGAGCGAGCTTGTCCGGATCGGGAATGGTTTCTGCGGCAGGGACTGCGTCACGCATTGTGATCGACCTGGTCGCTGTGATGTGGGTGGGACTATTGAGCCTCTCCGTCGGGTCAAAATCCGGAATGTCGTTTAACGGGGCCATGTGAGCGAACTTAGACGCGCCCCGCACTTCCGCAGGAAGCATGTTCACTCTGTTTTTTGCGTTTCGGATTCCACGCAGGGGATTGCCGCAGACCTGCGCCAGCACCGGTATTCCGTTCGGGAGTGCGAAAACCGCCGTTCCTTTCCGGACACGCCGCACTTTCGCTCCAATCGTCTCCCCGGCATGCACGTAGTGGACTTCCAGAATCATGTCCTTCTGCAGCCGCATCAGATGCAGCTGGGCGAAAGTCGTGCGCACCATCGCAGGCGAGAGACGCAGCAGACGGCTGTAGCGCGATGCGACGAGGCGGTCTGTACGCAGTTCACGATTGAGCGCATCGACACCGGAGACAGGACTGCGCAAAAATGCTCCCGCCGGCATTCTGAAAACTTCGTGTGCGGAGGCGTCAGGCAGTGCAGCTCCCAGCAGAAGCAGGAAGGCAAAACGTATCGCGAGAGAATGGGCTGAAGAGAGAGTGGTTTTCGAACTGGGCATTGTAACCAATCGCGCACTTCATGGAAGCGGGTCTAATTAGAAGTTGTGTTTAAGAACACCGACAGGATCGGCGTTCTAACCTGTGCTTCCAGGGTGCCACAGTCGGTCGATCCTGCGTAAGGTGGTATATACGTATTTTTTACCGTATCTGCCCTTATCTCTGGCCGCTTCTGTGTGGAACGCCCTTATAGCGATCATAAGAGGCAGTAAAGCCCCTGTTACGCCGTAACAGGGGCAGACGGGAAGTATGGAGGCTGCAGCCAATTCGCGCGGAGCTCAGAACCGAGCGAAACGCCATTTGAGCAGGGTCCAGATCGCTTCGACGCCGTCTGTCCAGCGAATCTTCTTGCCTTCGGCCACACTGCGGGCCTCATAGCGGATAGGAACTTCGACGATGCGATAACCGCGCCGGATCGCCTTGGCGGTTACCTCCGGGCAGAACTCGAACCGCCGGCAGGTAAGCGGCAGACTCTGCAGCGCCTCAGTACGAAACGCTTTGTAGCAGGTGGCTTCATCGGTCATCGGCGTCCGGAACAGCACACGCACCATGCC
>JAYTGR010000381.1:0-5479 GCA_043733205.1 Chthonomonadaceae bacterium | reverse complement strand
CTTTGTCTTCGGAGTTGAGGGTTATCTGCCGCACGTACTCGACGAGTTGGCTTTCGCGGGAGGTCTGTCCGCCTTCGTAGAGACGGTTGAACTCTTTGAGGGTGCCTTCCTCGTCCGTCGCTTTGAAGAACGACTGGTCGATGCCCAGCAGACGGCTGATCTTCCGTTTGCGCTGCTCCACCGTGTCTACCAGTTCGATGACGTCGTCGATGGCTTTGGGAGGGATCACGTTGAGAATATCGAAGCTGTGGTCCGGCTCGTCCGCCTGCAGCCGACGGTCTACGCGCCCGATGCGCTGGATCAGGCGCGTCGGGTTCCAGTGCAGGTCGTAGTTCAGAATGCAGCCCGCCTCCTGCAGGTTCACGCCCTCGGAGAGCACGTCGGTGGAGACGAGAATATCCATTTCGGGCAGCGGTTTCATCTCCCGGTTTTTGCCCTGCGCGGATACCGGCAGATCGTTGTAGCGGGGCGAGAAGGCGTTCAGGATGCGGGCGCGGGTGTCGCCGCCGATGTCGGCGTTCACCAGTCCTACCTTTTCGTGAAGGCGTTTTTCGAGTTCGCGCTGCACATAGTCGGCTGTGCGTCTGCTCTGGCTGAAAACCAGCACCTTGCGGCCACGGTGGCGCTGCTGCTGAATCTGACAGACGATCTCTTCCAGTTTCGCGTCCGGTTCGCGCTGTGCGTTCACGCACTTATCATGAATGCTTTGCAGGTGTCCCAGGTCGTTCAGGATGTCGTCGCGCCAGCGGTCGATGTCGTGCGTCTGCCGGCTGAAGCCGAGCGCTTTCAGCCGCTTGATGGCCCTGCGCTCCTCACGGGAGATGAAGTCGTCGGTCTCACCGCCGCTGGACTCGTCCGCCGCGCCGTCCTCCGGTTCGTCGCCGAGGTCTTTCTCCTCCGCCTGCGAGGCAGGCGGCAGATCGATCCACCCCTCGTGCGTTCTGAGTGCGCTCTGCACCTTCTGTTCCTCGCCGCAGTAGTGGCGCAGGCGCAGCGCGAGACCCTGACCCAGCGATGCGAGAATGGACTGGAAGGCGGGAGTGGAGCTTTCCAGCTGCTTCATCACATTGATGAACACCATCTGTGCGAGGAACGCTTCGACCTGCGCCTGGCGGTTCCCGATGGTCTTGGCCTTGAGGAACAGGTTGGGCAGATAGCCGCTGAACTTCAGGCCGTGCTGCGGCGGCTGACCGAAAGTCTTCTTGACCTCGCGCTCCTTCTGGCTCGCTTCAGAGACTTCGCGGGTGTAGGCGGCAAGATACTGGCCCAGCTCCTTGAACCGCAGACTGGTCTCCTTGATCAGCGCTTCGTGCCCATAGCCCAGCGTATAGTGAATCTCTTTCGGCTTCTCACGCACTGGGAAGCGGAGATGCTTGCCGGCGGCATCGGCCAGATCCCGGCAGGTGCGGCGCGAGCGCTGGATCGTCACCGATTCCAGCGCAGCGCCCAGCAGCTGATCGGTCAGCACCCCCTCGTAGTCGAAGAGCGTGTCCTGCGCCGGGGCCGGACCCAATTTGGCGATCTCCTTGTCCCGCAGCCGCGCCTGCTTATTGAGTTGCAGACGCGGGATGCCGGAGATGGTTCCGCTATCGTGCGTCAGCAGCTGAAACTGGTTGGAGAGATCCTCATACCGGGTGTTGATGGGGGTTGCCGTCAGGAGCACGATCTTCTTGCGGCCGCGCTCGTTGGGCTTCACGACCTCATACAGATTCTTGTAGCGCTGGGTGGCGGAGTTGCGGAAGTTGTGGCTCTCATCCACGATGATGACGTCCGCCTGCGCCGCGTACTCTTCCAGATCCTCGCGGTCCTGGGGATCCTCCTCGGGATCGAAACCGAACCAGGTCATGGGCCGGTGGTGCAGGCTGGCGTATCCCCGGCTGTATTTGCCGAGGTAGCGGCGCAGATAGCCCTCCCAGGAGCTTTTCAGAATGGCTTTGGGCGCGATGAGGAGCACACGCGAACCTTCCGACAGCCAGTGTTCCATGAGGGCGAGCGCGACGAACGATTTGCCGAGGCCCACGCCGTCGCAGATCATCACGCCCGGTTCGCGCTGCAGAATGCGGAGCGCCTGACGGTACGCGTGCTCCTGATGCGGGTCGAGGAGCGGCAGGATTTCGAGAGGTTTCAGGGGCGCGCGCCCCTGCACATGGTCGCCCCAGGCAAGCAGCGCTTTCAGGTAGAGGGCATAGGGATCGTAGAGCCGGATCTGACGGTCGATCTGCTCCCGAAGAACCAGGGTAATGTCGTCCTGTTCGGCTTCGGCCCAGCGCGCCTCGTACCACGCGATCAGCTTCTCCGTCTGCTCTTCGATCAGCCGGACATTCAGTTCGATGTTCTGGATCAGGCCGGAGCGCGTGAAGTTGCCGCTGCCCACGATGCCCGATGCAGGCGGATAGCCGCTGCGGTGCGATATGTAGAGCTTGGCGTGGAACTTCTCTTTCGTATAGACACGCGCCTCGATCCGCCCTGCGTCGATCAACTGCTTTGCCAGCCGCAAGCCATTCAGAAGAGGGTCCGTTTCCCGCTGTTTGAGCAGGTCGGCATCCGACCTTTCCTGCATCGCGCGAATAAGAGCGTTCCGCTGCCGAGCGCTGGAATCGCCCCCAAAAAGCAGCCGAACACGCTGTGCCTTAACAAGATTTTCGCCCACCATATTGAGTGCATCCAGCGAGAAGAACGCCGTCGCGATCCAGAGTTCGCGCCCGTTCTCCGTGATGATTTCCAGGGCGTTCTGCAGCGTATTGCCGTGTCGATTGTCGATGATGCTGGTAAGTGTATGAGGCTCGTTGGCCGCGATGGGCATGCGCACCCTCCGTAATTGCGGGTCTGCAGCCTGCAAAACCGCCCCGGTGTGCGAACAGCATTCCGGCGATGTGCAATGCAAGACCAACCCTGCGGCTATCATTCCGTTGTCGCCCTTACAATTCCTTCCTTTGGGCGATTCGCAGGCAGAGCGAGGGAGGAAGTCAGCATAGCAACCTTCTCCCTTGCAGTGCTGAACGCCATCGAATATAGAAAAGCAGAGCGTCCGTCCGCGACGTGGAGACGCTCTGCGCGCTCCTGCGGAGCGTAAACGTGGATGGCGCCGCTTGTCAGAACGCCTCCCACCGTGTAAAGCACTTTGCCTGCGTCCGTTCCATTGCGAAACGTGACTGCGCTTAACAGAGGGGGATGCTCACCGGGCATTCAAAGCTCTGCTCCTGCCAAAAGCGTTGCCGGAACGGTGTCAGCGGCCGTCAGTACAACCAGGGTAGGTAAGGGGGTGTTTCTCTGACGCGTTCTTGTCCGCTCGTGTTCCAACGCCGCCTCCCTGTTTTTGAACTTTCTCTTTTAGAATTCTTACCCTTGTGCAGCAGGCAGACAAAAGCAGACCCTCCAAGTGATCGGAGGGTCTGTTCGTCTTCTTGTCCTTCTTCTCCTGTTTCTCCAGCGCGTCTACTTCGGTCTTTGGGACAGCGAAGAGGGTTCGTGCCATGATTTCGAGATTTCGGAAGGACTTGGGCATGTCGCAGAGTTTTTATCCCTGTGGTTTACTCCTATTCGGCATTTTCGACCTGTCGAATTACAGCCCTCCCCAAAGCTTGACGATGCGCTAAAAAGATAGGGGTAGGAGTGGCAAACAGACGTCTTCGTTAGCCATCCCCACTACAGACTCGATTTGCCCTTTCCTCCATTGGAAACAGACAAACAAAAATTTCGTTTACAGTCCGATTTTTGGCGTTCTTCAGATCGTCCTATATACTAGTAGTTGACAAGGCATGCTTGCCAGTTCAATACCATTGTATCACAAATGCTACATTGATAGTGTACTTTTCACTGGTTCCCGCCTATATGAATATAAGCCATCGGCCTATATTCACTTCCCGTAGACAGCCTACTCCGTTCGGATATCTGCCTGTCTGCTTCGTGCGCCAAGATATAAGTGCCGGAAGGATCTCAATACGATGCATATACGTCCGCTCGATTTCGACCGGGATATGATGGCGCTGAGCGCGTTTCTGGAGGAGGCGGAACAGCGGCGTCTGCAGCAGGTTCGTGGGGCGATTGAAGACGGGGACAGTATCGTCCTGGTGGCGGAAGCGAATGGACGTGTGGTCGGGTGGGCGGCAGCGCAGACACGCTATCGGGAGGATCTTGGCTGGGAGCCCGACAGCGATGCCCTGCACTTTGTCAGCGGCGAGAATGCCTACCTGGAGAACCTGGAAGTCGCGGAGTTTTTTCGGGGCCAGGGCATCGGGCGGGAACTGCTCGCGGCGGCGGAAGAGCAGATCCGGCGGCGCGGCAGGCAGGTAATGTGGCTGCATGTGGCAGAGCAGAACTACCGCGCGCACCGCTTCTATGAGCGGGAGGGCTGGAGCCATGCGCGCACTGTCTACCCTGCATGGCGGAACGGCGCTCCGACCCGTATCTATGTGAAATCGCTTCCCTTGTCCGTCTCCAGCACCACGGCCGTGCCGTTCGCCCTGCCGCCCTTCGCTGCAGCGAGCACGAGGGTCGTGCTGTAGGCAGGCCGGATCGAATAGAGGTTATTCCCCTTGGGACCGATGACCCATTTCTGATTCGCCATTCCGGTCGGCCTGCCGATCGATACCACCGTACTCTCCCCTGTTCCCGATCCAACGGCCTCCAGCGCCATCCCCGGCGCACTGACCGGAATAAGCGCGTAGGCTCCCCAGTCCTCCGCGAAGGCAGGGGCTGTCAGGACACAGGCGAGGAGAACGACAAGCAGGGCAGGGATCCAGCGGGACTGCGATCCCACCGGCAATTTCGTCTGCTGCATTGTTCGCTCCCCGTAACAAATCTTCGCATTTGTAAACATGGGTGAGCATTCCCAAAGTATCCGATCGATTCCTGCCTGGTTTTCAGCGCACCGCGCCCGCTTTGCGCAGCGCCTGGAACATCGCAGGGTGGTAATAAAGGCGAGCCAGTGTCAGGGCCGTGTGCCCTTTCCTGCTGCGCGCATTGGGATCGCAGCCCGCAGCCACCAGAAACTCCAATCCTTTCAGATCTCCTTTGTTGATCGCCGCATCCATGAGCGCGGTGTACCCGCCTCTATCCACATGGCGCGCGTTCGCTCCATACTCCAGCAGAAGCCGAATAACCTCGTGGTCGGGCTGGCCTCTCGGCGCGGCGAGTGCGGCAATTAAGGGTGTTTCACCGCCCTCCAGCGTGTTTACACGGGCGCCATGCGCTGCCAGAAGGTGAACGATTTCAGAATTACTGCGCCACAGCACCGCCTCCATCAGGGCCGGCGAACCGGGTTTTCGCGCAGACTGGGCCTGCAGATGCAGCGTGATTTTGACCAGATCCAACAGCCCGGACGGAACCTCCTCCCGTGTGCGCGCATTGGCATCCACCCCGGCTTCCAGCAGGGCGCGAACCGTTGCCGTATCGTCGTGCTGGATCGCACGAAACAACCGGTTCCGGTTCGCCTCCTGCTGTCTGGCCTGCCGAATGGGCCACATGAGCCCACCGACGA
>JAYTGR010000380.1:0-14040 GCA_043733205.1 Chthonomonadaceae bacterium | reverse complement strand
GGGGCCAGGGCAACAATCCGGCAGCCATCTCCGCTCTCGAGGGTGCCGTTCCGTTCCTGAAGTTCATCAACCAGGACGGCATCTACAGCGGTGACACTGGCTGGAGTACCCCCAACCTCGACCACTAGTCGTTTCATTGCGACTTGCCATCGCAGCGATTAGACCGGACAAAATCAGCCGTCCGGCCTTCTGAAAAGAAGGCCGAACGGTTTTTGCTTGCCGGGAGCAGAGAATGTGCAGCGATGACGAAACCTCCGGGTTTCAGGAGGCCAGAGCAGCGAGCAGAACCATCTGCGCATTGAGGGGCTGCGAATCTGCTGCGGCACGGCGGCGGATATATTTTCCATCCGGGTGCAGATCCCACGACTGGCAGGTGTCCTGAAGCAGCAGTTCGAGCACATCGGTGCGCAGCGACTGGCAGAGCGCCGGATCGCGGATCGGCACGATCACCTCGATACGTCTGTCTAGATTACGCGCCATCCAGTCGGCGCTGCCGATATAGATCTCTTCCGCCCCGGCGTTCTGAAAATAGAAGATGCGGCTGTGTTCGAGGAAGCGGCCTACGATACTCATCACCCGAATATTCTCCGAAAGGTCCTCGATTCCAGGGCGCAGGCAGCACATGCCTCGGATGATGAGATCGATCTGCACTCCCTTCTGAGAAGCCGCGTAGAGTGCGCGGATCATATCCAGATCGACCAGCGAGTTCATTTTGGCGATGATGCGGCCCGGCGTTTCAGGGGTATGGTGCGCCGCCTCCCGTTCGATCATGGCAAGCATCTGTTTGCGCATCGTGATGGGCGCGACCAGGAACTGACGAAAGACATCCTGGCGCGAGTAGCCTGTGAGCAGGTTGAACAGGTCGGTCGCATCGGCTCCGAACTGCGGACTGCACGTCAGCAGACCGACATCCGTGTAGATCGTGGCCGTCTTCGGGTTGTAGTTGCCGGTGCCGATATGCACATAACGCCGAATGCCGTCTTCCTCCCGCCGGACTACCAGCGTGACCTTGCAGTGCGTCTTGAGGCCCATCAGCCCGTAGACGACATGGACCCCCGAGTTTTCCAGCTGTTTCGCCCAGGTGATGTTGTTGGCCTCGTCGAAACGCGCCTTCAGCTCGACGACACAGGCCACCTGTTTGCCGTTGTCTGCTGCATCGATGAGAGCTGCCAGAATAGGGGAGTCGCCGGAGGTCCGGTACAGAGTATGCTTGATGGCAAGGACATGCGGGTCGGCGGCGGCGCGGCGCAGAAACTCCACCACGCTCCCGAACGACTGATAGGGATGGTGCAGCAGCACGTCGCCGTGGCGAATGGCGGCGAAAATGTCGCCGGTCCCCCGCAGCGCCGGAGCGATTCCCGGCACGAACGGCGGAAAGCGCAGTTTGGGAATGTCGATCCCCGTGATGGAGAAAAAATCCGACATGTTCAGAGGCCCGTCGACGACATAGACCTCCTCTTCCTGCGCATCCAGCTCCTCCATAATCACGCGGCGGATGCCGTTCGGCATCGCCTGCGTGATCTCCAGACGCACCAGCTCTCCAAAGCGCCGCCGCGACAGTTTCTCCTCGATCAGCTCCATGAGGTCGCCGGTCTCTTCTTCCTGCAGCTCCAGGTCGGCGTTGCGGGTGACCCGGAAGGGAAAGCAGGCTTTCACTTCCATACCGGAAAAGAGACGCCCGATATGGGCGGCGATCACCTCTTCCAGCAGCACATAGTTCCAGCCTGCCCCCAGCGAGACCAGGCGGGGCAGTACGCTGCCGATAGGGACTTTTACCCGCGCAAAACGATCCTGGCCCGTCACCGGATCGTGAACGATCAGTGCAAGGCTCAGGCTGAGGTTGGAGATGTAGGGAAAAGGATGGCCGGGATCGACGGCGAGAGGCGTGAGCACGGGAAAGACCGCGCGCTCGAAATAGTCCTCTACAAACGCTTTCTGCGTATGGTTCAGATCGGCGTAGCGATAGATATGGATGCTGTGCCGTGCAAGCAGGGGCAGCAGCTCCTGAAAACATTGAAAGTGCGCGGCCAGCAGGGGAATGATCTTCTCTTTGATGCCCTGCAGGGTGGTCGCGAGAGCACGCTCCAGGGGATGGCCTTCGGTCTCGTCCTGAACGCGCTGGTGCATACCGGGCACATGCACCATAAAAAACTCGTCGAGGTTGTTGCTGAAGATGGCGAGAAACTTGAGGCGTTCGAGGAGCGGATGATCGGCGTTCTGCGCCTCTTCCAGCACACGCGCATTGAAGTCCAGCCAGCTCAGTTCCCGATTGAAGAACAGCTCCTGCGGGGAGCGGTGGGCGCGGGTTCTGCCGTTGGCAGCGGAGCGGCGTGGCGTGGGAGCCGCCGACGACTTGGATGTGGTGACCATAAAGACTCTGGGCTCCTGCGTGGGATGCGGATCAGCTAAGAATGCTCTCTTCCATCTTCCAGCCGGACGCGGAGGAGCGGGCCGTCGCGGCGGGGCGAATCAGCCCGAGCGCTTCGGCAAGATCGCGGGGCGTATTGCCGACGACGCGCAGATCGAGGCCGGACTGCAGACGCGCCTCTTCCAGAGTGACGTCGTCGAGGAAGAGCGTGCCGTCCCGCAGGCAGATGGCAGGCAGATAGATCGTGGCGTGGCGCGGTGCAAACTTCGGCACCTGCGCCAGAATATCCTGCGCCGTCAGCAGCCCGGCGATATGGATGTCTCCGCCGAAAAAGTCGTTTGTGACCACGCAGACATTGATATCTACCCCTTCGATGCGGCTGAGGCGGTCGGCAAACTCCTGCACGACGGCGGCCGGCATCTCGGCGGTGACCAGTGTAGCCTCGACGGGAACAGGTACGCTCGCCGGCAGACGCTTTTCCAGCTGTTTGGCGTTCTCCAGAAACAGGCGGATGGTCCCGATGCCGTCCTCAAGCTGAGGGAAATCTTCGTAATGGGTTTTGCCCGGAACAGGCATCTCCGCGATGACATACCACTCGTCGGCGAGCCAGACGAATCGGGTGCCGAGCGCCGCCATGAACTCTTTTTCGATGCGGGTGACCTGCGCGATCGTCTGCCGCGCATAGTCGCGCTCGACATGATGGAGACTGGGAAGCCGCTCCCGGAACCGCGTCATGCCGACCGGCACGACCGCGACGGAAGGCACTCCGGCGCGCTTGCCCGTCACGCTGCGGTGCTCCGCCGCCAGTTCGCGCAGCGTTCTCTCTAAATTCTCCCCGTCGTTCAGGCCGGGACAGAGCACGATTTGCGCATGCACGTCGATCCGGTTGTCCGCGAGCACTCGGATCTGCGGCAGAATGGAGGTCGGTTCGCGGCGGCCCAGCAGCACGGCGCGCAGATCGGGGTCGGTGGCATGCACGGAGACATAGAGCGGCGAGAGGCGCTGCTCCAAAATGCGCGCCCACTCCTCTGCCGTCAGGTTGGTCAGCGTGACATAGTTGCCGTGCATGAAGGAGAGGCGGAAATCGTCGTCCATGAGGTAGAGCGATTTGCGCATCTTTTTGGGCTGCTGATGGATGAAGCAGAAGACGCACTTGTTCTTGCAGGTATGGACCTTGTCGCCCAGATCGAACTCGAAGTTCAGGCCTGCATCCTGATCCAGACCTTTGCGCAGCGCCAGCGTCAGCGTTTCGCCGTCGCGCTCGATGTCCAGTTGCAGGCGTGTCGCCCCGGAGTGAAAGCGGTAGTCCAGAATGTCGATCACGCGCCGCTCGTTGACCTGCCGCAGCAGATCCCCGGCCCGCACCCCGGCCTTTGCCGCCGGACTGCCCGCCTCGACCTCCGACACGATCAGCGCATTGACGTTCTTAAGGAAAATTTCTGACATAGTGTCCTATTGTACTCTACGCCGCATGAGGATTGCAAACCTGCCGGTTTCTCCCGTGCCTTGCGGGCTTCGTCAATCCTGCCGAGGGAGAACAGGAGCCTGCCAATGGAGTCCAGAACGTCCAGTCCTGCATGACGGAGCAGCCAAGCGGCGCGAAGTCTCATTCGTCCGGGCTGTCCTCCGCGCTTTCGGATCCGCCCTCTTCCAGCATCTGCTCCATGTCGCTGTCCATATCTTCGCCCATGGCGGCGGTCATGTCGCGCATCATGCGGCGCATCGTTTTGGGGTCGTCGGCATCCCCGAGCGTCTCCATCTCGTCTGCCAGCGAGTTCAGCGCATCGTCCTCGCTGCGGACGCGGGCGAATCGAGAGATCTGACGATTCAGGACGGTAGACTGGCAGCGCGGGCAGGCCGGGGGCGTGCTCTGCGCGACCATACCCACCAGCTTCCGAAATTTGCGCCCGCACTCTCCACACACGAATTCATAGATCGGCATAAATTTCCCTTGCAGAGGCGCACTTGAAGCGGGGGCCTAATGAGGCGTTTTCGGCTCCGCAATCGGTTCGACACGGTCGATGTAGATCCGTCCGCTCGGACCGACGCGATAGAGGATGTGTGCAGGCCCAGCGAGGCGCAGTGCGGAGAAACCGAACACCTTTTCGGTCGGATAGAGGCTGCCCTGAAATCGGATCAGTACGGAGGCGGGAATAGGCCGCTCGTAGTCGTCCAGTTTGGCAAGATGGAGATCGACCACCGTCGCCGTGCCCTCCTTGGCGATCCCTTGCGCGCGGTCGCGCTTCGTCATCGAGCGGAGCAGGGGATCGAGGCCGAGAAAGGCCAGGAGAACGACAGCGCCGATAGCGAGGATCGCGATACGCACCCAGCGCTGATATTTTGCAGCGGGTCTTTGCAGTTTTTGGCTCGTCATCGTTCCCTCTTCACTGCGGGGGCGGCGCGCCCCCGCCGGGCTGGGCCGGGGGCGGCGGGACGACCGTCGTGCCATCCCCCGTGTTCGGCGGAGCCGTCGTATCGGTCGGGGGTAGGGTTGGCTTGGGATCCGGCTTTACCGTCACCTGCTTCGAGACGACCAGTCCCGCGCTGTCCGTGACCGTCAGCGTGAACACCGTCGGCCCGGTCACCGGAATATCCAGCGCGCCGGACAGGTTGACATCCTTGCTGTAGCCCCCATTGTCGGTGGAGAGATGGACGGTCTTCGCATAGTGCGTTTTCCACTTGAGATGCGCCGAATCGCCGATAAAGACCTGATTCGACTTGAGGGCGAAGGTCTCGATCTCGGCGATGCACTGGTCTTTGGGAAGGACCGTGATGCTGACTTTGCGCTCGACCGGCTTCTGGTCCGCGCCGATCACCCGCAGGATGTAGGTGATGCTCTGGTCCGGCAGCACGTTCATGGTGCGCTGAAACGCGCTGAGAACGTTGTTGCCGGGATCGATGATCGCCTGGGTATAGCTGGTCGCTTCCCAGGCGAGCCGCACCGTGTCGCCGGCATGAATACGCGTCGGCTCGGCATCGAAGCTTTTCACTTTGGCGGGCAGCGGAATCGGCGGCGCGGCCACATCGACCACGACTTCCTTCGTCAGGTCGTGCTGGCCGTTCGCGCCGCGCACCGTCAGCCGATAGACCGTCCTCGGATATTCCGGTTTGACCTGAATATTGCCGACTTTGGCCTGCTGCTCGCCTGGATCGTTGATCTCTTCCCCTTCCTCATTGCCCTTTTTGAGATGGTGGGAGAGAATGATCTGTGTGGGGTTGGCGACATCCCAGGAGAGGGTGATCGCCTGACCATAGGCGGCCTTGGTCGTCGCCGCATTGAAGGAGTGAATGACTGCGGGAGGCAGGGGATGGGGGCGGAAGAGTGCGTAACCGCCGACGCCAAACCCCAGCAGCAGCAGAAAGATACCCATGAGCGGCGAGATCAGCGCCAGTTTTTCGATCTGACCATGCACGCTTGCGGAGACGTAGGAGTCGTTGACGGAGCGGGCCGTGATCGTAAAGCCGTAGAGCCGCACCCCGCCCAGAATGGAGGAGACTTTCGGGCGCAGCGCCATCGGCACGGCCGTCGTCTGTCCGGGCTTCAGGGTGATTCGGTCGGTATCGAATTCGTAGGCACAGCCGTCGTCGGGATCGAATGCGCCCAGATCGAGGGTCTCCTCCGCATTGCCCTGGTTAGAGACGGTGACGTCAAAATCGTTGAGAGGCCGGAAGAAGGTGGCGACAGCGCGCTTGGGATCGAGTTCGACCTCCAGAAAGCTGAAAGGTTTTACGACCAGCGCGGCCTGCGCCACACCGACCTCCCCGGTCTCCTGCGCCTGAACCCGCACCAGGAACGGATAGGCCCCGGCACGATTGGCGCTGTTGCGGGCCACTTTGAACAGAATGCGCTCCGTGACGGTCGCTCCAGGGGCCACATTGACGGCCGGAACCGGAATGGCGTACCATTCGACATCGATTCCTTCGACCTCGATGGAGAGGCGGTCCGGGTCGTCCTGGCGGTTGGTCATACTGACGATCAGCTGCGCCGTGCTGCCCGGTTCGATCACGATGTCAGCCGTGGAAAGAGAGACGACTATCTTCTGTATATCGGAGGTGGTGGAGGCCATAACGTATCTCAAAACCTTCTACACCACGCGGTGTGATGGCTGTATTGGCAGACAGAACGCCCAGAGAAGGCGAGCGACACGGGACTCGCGGGCTTACTTCGCTTGACGGAAAAATGGATTGGTCGGTTCCGTTATCTCACGAGAAAGGAACTCCCCGCGCAGAAAGGCGTCGGTTTCGCGTCTGTCGCGCAGACCCGGCGCGCTTCCTCCCGGCGTCATTATATTCGTCAGGGCCGGTTTTGTCAATCGGCAGCGGCCAGATGGCGCTGCATCAGGCTGACTTCCCAGGTCGTAAAACCCAGTTTTCGATAGACCGCCTCTCCCGCGCCGCCGCCTTCCGTATAGAGATAAGTCAGCGTATTTCCGGCCGCCAGAGAGGCCTCGACGGCGTGTGCCGCCAGAGCCGAGGCCACGCCCCGGCGTCGAAACTCCGGGCGCACGACCATACTGTCGATCCGCCCGCAGGAGCCGGCGGTGAACAGATCGCAGGCCCCAGCCGGTCTGCCGTCCAGACAGGCGAGGTAGAGGCTGCAGGGCGGGTAGGCGGCTTCGCACTCCGCGACCTGCAGCCACATCGCAAGCGTATCGGGATCCTGCTCGTCGCTCAGGACCACGTCGATCCACGTTTTCGCTTCTCCCTTCCCGGTCTCGTTGGCGACCGGGAAGATCTCGATGCCACGCCCCTGCAGGCGGGGAGGGAAGTCGTGCGCGTAACGCATGAGCAGCCATTTGCCTGTTACGGGCATCAGGCCCATCCGCCGCAGGGCGCGTCCGATGCCCTGCGCTTCCGCCACGGCATCGACATCGACGACGACGCGCATTCCAAGGCTCCGGAGATGGCCCACGACTTCCTGCGCCGCCGCTTCCGGCCCTTGCCCCGTATCGCGCAGGCGCAGCGCCCGATTGGCGTCCCCCCAGTCGGGGCATGCAGGGGCGGTGAGATACCAGGCGCTGTCTGTCTTGAGGGTGGACGCCAGCATGCCGAGATAGAGGGTCTCCTGTTCGATCAGTTTGTCCAGAGGAACATCCATGCCGTCGCTCCCGCTTTCGAAATCCTGCAGCCTATTATACTCTTTATACGCTGCGCTGCGGACAGGATGCGCTCGCGGCAGTGTCGGCGGCAGTCAGGTTGACGTCGTTCCCTTATGTCTGTTATACTGAAACAGAGGTCGCACCGCTCGCTTTACCGCAGGGGATCGGGCCGGTGCGGTCGTCCGCTTCTCTGCCGCAGGCAGGGGGAGAACCTTCCGGGAGAATAATATGGCGCATTTTCAGGACACCTCCGCGCGTCCTTCCTTTCAGTTTCTGTTTCGGATCGAACGGACTCTGCGTCTGACCCTGCTCCTGAGTGTGTCCGCACTGCTCGCAGGGACCGGGCGGGCCCAGGCGCAGGACGGCACAAGCATCCTGCGGAAGACCCTGAAGATGTATCAGTCGCTCACCAGCTATTCCGGTCAGGCGAACGTCGATACCATGATGATCGGTATGGACGGGCAGACCATCAAGCATATCGGCTCATCGAGCGTGATGAAGCTCCTGCGGCCGAACAAAATCTATCTGTTTTTTCAGACGCCGGTCGGCAGCCGCAGCATCTACAGCGACGGGGTGAATTTCACTGTGTACGACGCCACGCCGAACCAGTATCTTACCATTCCAACGGCCGGCGACATGGATGGTCTGCTGAAAATGCTCCTGGAACGGGCGGATGTGGCTGCGGGTCTCGATCCGCTGTACTTTCTCACCTCGAAGAGTCTGCCGAAAGAGCTGGTCAATGTCAAAGTCAAAGCTTCCACGAATTACAACGGACATCCTGTCTATATCATAACGGGCACGACCAACTTTACTCCCGTCGTGATCAAAAGCGGCAGGACGATCACGACGATCCCGACCTCGTACTGGACATGGTGGATCGATCGTACCTCGGCTCTGCTCTATAAAATAGAGACGAAGACGCCCAATATCGTCAAGCCGGTCTCGTTCGGCACAGGGGTACAGCGCGAAATAAAGAACGTCAAAGGCATGCTGCTGGTGCGCCACACCGTTTCCGAACTCAAACCCGATGCCAACCTGAAGGCGGAGGAGTTCGTCTTCGTACAGCCCAAAAATGCAACGCACAAACTGTCGGCTCAGGAACTGCTCACCCATAAAGGCAAGTAGGTTCGGGGAGGGGATGAGGTATGACCGGAATCCTGGCAGCGGCTCTGATTGCGGCGTTTTTAACGGCGTGGATCACACCGGTCGTGCTGCGCTATGCCGAAAAAAGCAGTGCGATCGATCTGCCGGGTGAGCGGCGTATCAATACCCGCCCCATGCCTCGCCTCGGAGGGGTCGCGATCTTTATCGGTTTTCTGATCGCAGTGGTTCTGACAGTGACGCTGCGCCAGTATTCGCGCGCCGGACAGCATACCTGGACGCTGCAGATCGTCGGTGTTCTGACGGCGACGACCTTTATGGCGCTGGTCGGTCTGGTCGACGACTTTCGGGATCTGGCCGCAAAGTGGCAGGCGCTGGCCCTCGTGACCGCCGGACTGATCCTGTTCGCGTTCGGCGTCCGTATCGAAGGCGTCACCAACATCTTCGGCAGCGCCAACAGTCTCTCCTACAATGCCCTGCTGAACTGGCATCCGCTCGGAATCGTCGCTTCCCTGCTGATGACGATCTTCTGGGTTTTCGTGGTGACGAAAACGGTGGATGCGATCGATGGCGTCGATGGGCTCGCATCGGGAGTCTGCGCGATTTCGGCTGCGACCCTGGCGCTGATGGCGGTGCAGCTGCGCAACCCAGAGTTCGCGACCCTGGCTCTCATCGCCGCCGCACTGGCAGGCGCCTGCCTCGGTTTTCTGCGTCATAACTACCATCCGGCTAAGATCATCATGGGCACAGTTGGGGCCTGGGTTCTGGGAACCGTGCTGGCATCGGTCTCGATCCTCGGCGCGTTCAAGGTGGCGGCAGCCGTCTCCGTCCTGGTGCCGGTGCTGGTGCTGGGCTTCCCGATCTTCGACTATGTGCATGTGCTCACACGGCGTCTGCTGGAGCATGCCCCGCTCACCAAGGCCGACAAGCGCCATCTGCATCATCGTCTGCTGGAACGGGGCTGGAATCAGCGGCAGATCGTCTGGTTCATCTACAGTGTGGCCATCGTCCTCTGCATCTTCGCGCTCGTGATTTTCAAAGCGGGCCATCCGAGCCATTAATACCCTGTTCGCTGGTGGAGTGGAATGTCTCAAAACCAACCGATTCGTGTGCTCTGTGTCTTTGGAACGCGTCCAGACGCGGTCAAAATGGCGCCCGTTGTGCTGGAACTGCAGCGCTCCCCAGAGGATTTCGAGGTGCGCGTCGTCGTGACCGGGCAGCATCGCGAGCAGCTGGATCAGGTTCTGCGCGTCTTCGCACTCACGCCGGATCACGATCTGGCGATCATGACGCATGGTCAGACGCTGGCACAGATCACGACGCGGGCGCTGGAAGGGCTGGACGCCGATCTGCAGGCCCATCCCGCCGATGTCTGTCTGGCGCAGGGCGATACGACGACGACGTTTGTGGCGGGCCTCGCGGCCTTCTATCATAAGGTGCCGTTCGGGCATGTCGAGGCGGGCCTGCGGACGCGCAATCTCTACGACCCTTTCCCCGAAGAGATGAACCGCCGCCTCGCCAGTGAACTGGCTGCCTGGCACTTCGCGCCGACGGAGCCGGCCCGGCAGAATCTGCTCGCCGAGGGCATTCCCGCCAGCAGTATCTATGTGACGGGCAACACGAGCATCGACGCCCTGGGCTCCGTGGCCTCGCGGGAGTTCTCCTTCGAGGATCCGATCCTGAACGGCATCGTGACCGGAAACCAGCGGCTGATCCTCGTGACCGCGCACCGCCGTGAAAACTGGGGCGAACCGATGGCCGCCATCGCGCGGGCCATCGCACAGCTTGCCGCCGAGTTCGCCGACTGCGAGATCGTGGTCGCCATGCACCGCAACCCGATCGTGCGCGACACCCTGCGCCCTCTGCTGGGCCATGTGCCGCGTGTCCATCTGATCGAGCCGCCCGACTATGTGCCGTTCGTCAAACTGATGCAGCGCTCCACCCTGATCCTCACGGACAGCGGCGGCGTGCAGGAGGAGGCGCCCTCGCTGGGCGTGCCGATCCTCGTGCTGCGCCAGACGACGGAGCGGCCGGAAGGCGTGACGGCCGGCAACGCGAAACTGATCGGCACCGACACCGATGCCATCGTGCGCGAAGCGCGGCTGCTGCTCACCGATCCGCACCGTCACGCGCAGATGACGCAGGGCGTCAATCCCTATGGGGATGGCAGCGCCGCCAAACGCATCATCGAGGTGCTGCGGCAGCGATAAACCGACAGGACAGGGAGAACGACATGAATGCAAAAGTAAAGGTGGGAACAGGGGTACTGGTGGTGCTGGCGGTGTTTGCCACCGCTTTTGCCTTCATGAACAACAATCGGGTGCAGGTCTGGCCGCTGCGGGGCATGTATCCCCTGACGATGATCATCTTCGCCTCCGGCGGGCTTGGGCTCGCTATCGGCGTCGTGGCCGTGCTGCTCGTCAGCTATTTCAAGACACGGCGCACGGACAGCATCGTCGCACTGGGGCAGCCTGCGCCGCG
The DNA here is from genome assembly GCA_043733205.1 of Chthonomonadaceae bacterium. Taxonomy (GTDB): domain Bacteria; phylum Armatimonadota; class Chthonomonadetes; order Chthonomonadales; family Chthonomonadaceae; genus JANXLO01. Next base: position 2,991 of record JAYTGR010000380.1, on the reverse strand, counting down.
CGAACATGCCGGCCGGCCCTGACACCACGCATTCTTTTGTTCTTTCGCGCACTGACCATTCCCTATGAGAAAATCCCATACCCCGAAACGCTGGCATATACTGCCCGGCGATGACGCAGCCGAGAGCGTTCTGCAGGACCAGCTCGGTATCCACGCGATTGTTGCGCGCCTGCTGGTGCAGCGTGGAATCACCACGCCGGACGCAGCCTATACGTTTCTCAACCCGTCCTTCGACCAGCTGCACGACCCGTTTCTGCTCCCGGACGTCGAGGCCGCGTGCGCACGGATCAAGACGGCGCTGCATGGCCATGAGAAGATCATGGTGCATGGAGACTACGACGGCGACGGCGTGACCAGCGCGGCGCTGTGGGGCCGGGTGCTGGACAAACTTGGGGCGGATGTCGAAGTGTTCGTGCCGCATCGCCAGCGCGACGGCTACGATATGCGCAAAGGGTTTGTCGAGCGGGCGAAGGAGAAGGGCGTCGGTCTGATCATCACGACCGACTGCGGCATCCAGCGCATTGACGAGGTGGAGCACGCGCGCCAGGTCGGGATCGACGTCATCATCACCGATCACCACACGCCCAACGCGAACGGGTCGCTGCCGCAGGCGGTCGCGGTCATCAATCCCAACCGCGCCGACTCGCGCTATCCCTTTTCCGATCTGGCGGGCGTCGGCGTAGCGTTCCGTGTCTGCGAGGCGCTCATCCGCACCCTGGGGCACAACGTCGCAACCTATCGGAACGGTTACCTCGATCTGGCCACCATTGGAACTGTGACCGATGTTGTACCGTTGATAGATGAGAACCGTGTTTTTGTGTTTCATGGCCTCGATGCGGTCCGGAACTCGAAAAAGCCTGGGATTCGGGCGCTCCTGGAGGTTTCCGGGTGCAACAACGGCAGGCCGCTCAACGCCGGAACGATCTCTTTTCAGCTGGGGCCGCGTCTCAATGCAGCCAGCCGCGTGGAGGAGACACAGTTCGCGCTCGACCTGCTGATGACGAAGGATGAGAACGAGGCGCAGCGCCTGGCGCGCAAACTGCACGAACTGAACGACCAGCGCAAGGAGATCCAGGCGCGCATTGCCGACGAGGCGATGGCTCAGATTGCGCTTATGGATATCACGGAGATGCGCTGCCTCGTACTGAGCGGGTTCAACTGGCCCAGCAGCATCGTCGGCATCGTGGCAAGCAAGGTGGTGGAGCGTTTTCATCGCCCCTGTGTCGTCATCGCGAAAAGCGAGGAGACCGGGACTGCGCGGGGTTCGGCGCGCAGCATCTCGCCGTTCAATGTCGTGCAGGCCATCGACGCCTGCAAAGATCTGCTGTCGGAATATGGAGGCCATGCCCACGCGGCCGGGCTCTCGATAGACAATGAGAACATCGCCGACTTCGCCTCGCAGATGAACCGTCTGGCCGCCTTGCAGCTGACCGAAGAGGACTGCCAGCCCAGTCTGGAGGTCGCGCAGGAGGTTGCGCCTTCCGATCTCTGCGCGGCGGTAGTCGATCAGATCGCCTGGCTGGAGCCGTTCGGCAACAGCAATCCGGCGCCGCGCTTTATCAGCCGCAGTATGCCGGTGCGGCAGATCAGCCGGCTGACCGAAGGCAAACACCTGAAACTTCGGTTCGATGCCGAGGGGCTGACCCGCTGGGGAAATGTAGACGCGCTCTGGTGGAACCGGGGCGAACTGGCGGAGGGCCTGCAGGAGGGAATGTCGCTGGACATCTGCTATCGGCCCGATATCAATGAGTACCGAGGAGAGCGCAGCGTCCAGTTTATGCTGGAGGACATCCAACCGCCGGAGTGGTGACCATGAGATCGGAACAGTGGAAACGCTGGCAGCGCCGCCGCAAAAAAGGTCGAGACACGCGCAATCTGATTGTCGGGCTTATCAGCCGCGACCCTGCTCAGCGCTATGCCTCCGAACTGGTGCTTCTGGAACTGGGGCCGGAAGGAGTGAGCCTGCTTCTCTCCGAACTGAATTTCGCAGGCAACGTTTTTCGGCGCCTGCCCGGCGCTCTGGCGCGTACTCTGGCAGTGGGGATCCTCCTCAACTCTCTCTGGCTGCTCGGCGGCGGACCGGCGGGGGCCGCGTTTCTGCCTGCCCTGACCGTTCTGGCGATGCTGTTCTGGGAACTGCGGCGCAGCCGCAACGCAACCGCGCGTCTGCTGGCGAAGGTGGAAGATCGCCGTATCGTGGGGCCTCTGACGGAAGCGCTGGACTACGGGGATGCGGTGACCCGCGATGCGGCGCGGCAGTGCCTGCTGCGGCTGCTGCCGGAGTTTGCGCCTGCGGATGCGTACAAGCTGGAATCTCGGCACAGGCGGCGTCTGAACCGTGTGCTGGGCAGCGAAGACGAGCCGCTTATTCTGGCCGTCCTGCAGGCGCTGCCCCGCATTGGGGACAGCAGCTCGATAGCGGCGGTGCAGCATCTGAATCGGCACACGGGCTCGAAGAAGATAAAGCGCGCGGCGGCGGAGTGCCTGCCGCTGCTGACCCGGCGAATCGAGGAGCTGCGCATCAGCGGGACACTCCTGCGTCCGTCTTCCGAGTCGGACACCGCGCCGGAGATGCTGCTGCGGCCCCTCTCCCATGCGCCTGAATTCGATGCTCACGACCTGTTGCACACCGTTTTACACGAGGGCTGATCTGCCCTCCCCACCGTTCGATCAGCACACAACCAAGGAGACAGAACCATGCCGACTGCGGGCACGAATGCGACGATTCATGGGGGCGGATTCCACCATGTCGCACTGCGCGTTTACGATTTTGACGCCTCGATGAAGTTCTATATCGACGGACTGGGCTTTCGACGCCACTACGGCTGGGGAACGGATGGCCGGGCAGACGGCGGCAAGGACAGCCGTGCCGCGATGCTGGATACAGGCGATGGCAACTACCTGGAAGTCTTTGCCGGAGGCACCCGTAAGCCGGGAGAGCCCGCGCCGGACGGCCCGTTCTTCCACATCGCCCTCCGCACCACCGATGTG
>JAYTGR010000379.1:0-14054 GCA_043733205.1 Chthonomonadaceae bacterium | reverse complement strand
GCGACCGCACCCAGCGGTGCTGCAGGGTGCTCAGGAGCTGACGTACAGGCTCCTGCTGGGTATACTCTTCCAGAAGGGCAAGGTCGTATCTCACCTGACGCAGCGGAACAAACCCCAATCCGTAGGTCAGTGCAACCGCTTCCGTACTTACCCCCACATCTGCCTGCCCGGCAGCAACCGCGAGAGCAATCTCCTGATGACTTTCCACGGTACGCGCATAGCCCGCGACGGCTGCAGCAGGCACTTTCTCCGCAGCCAGCAGGGTATCCAGCAGCAGCCGTGACCCCGCTCCTTCCTCACGATTGATCAAGACAACGTCGTTCCGGGTCAGATCCGTAACACACCGTACCCCTTTCGGATTGCCAGGCGGCACGACAAATCCCTCGTTCCACACTCCCAGATTGACAAGCACCGAGGCGCGTCCGGGCAGAACCTGCCGCACGAACGGCGCATTGTACTCTCCGGTCGCCGGGTCACAGAGATGGATACCGGCGGCATGGACTTCCCCGCGTGACAGACTGCGCAGCGCCTCCATACTGTTGGCATGTCTCCAGTGAACGCGCAGGCCGGGAAACCAGCGCTCAGCAGAGCGCGCCCACAGCGACAGCATCGGGGTGCAGCCTGCAAGGACGACCGTGCGCGCCAGAGCCTCTGGATCGTCCAGCAGGGTGACGGCAACGGTGTCCTTTCCGTTCTGCCGCATCCCGGTCCCGTCGGCAGGAACCATCTCCGATCGAAAGGCGGAGGCGCCGTGCAGCGGATGGGCGACCCACTTTCCTCCGATCTGTGCCAGCGCCAGACGCAGCGAGATATCGGACTGCATGCCGGCTGCGGGATGTGCCTCCAGCAGCGTACTCTCGTCTTCCAGCCAGAAAATCTCTTCTACACGGCATCCCAGCGCCCTGGCGAGGCGCAGCGCCACCATCGCCGAAGGCGCGTAGAGTTCCGCTTCGATGCCGCCGATCGTTTGCCGAGCGATGCCGGCCGCTGCCGCGAGGTCCTGCTGGCTGAGACCCAGGCGCGTACGGATGGATTTCAGCTGGTTGCGCAATCCTTTACCTTCCTTCACATCTTCTCCGGTATGCCTGCAAAGGCAGGGCTGCCAGCCTCGACACCAGCGGCGCTGCGGGCAGATTCTTTCCCGCCAATGCAGAGCTGTAAGGGCCTACATAGGCGGGACTAAACCGTCCTTGCCGACCAGCACCCGTTCGGCAGCGACAACACCCCCTGCCCCACGATGGCCGAAGACGACGACATGCGCGCCGGGAATGAGCTGCGACATCTGCCCCGGTGCGAACGTCACAAACGGAATTCCCGCCGGAAGGGTAAGCTTTTGCGTACCCTTCCCGGTACCGTTCTTGAACTCGAGAGTCAGTTCCGACGTCCCGGCGCCCTTGACGGTGCCGTTCGTCATACGGGAACCCGAAGCGGTTCCGTTCGTCATTCGGGCCGTCCCATTGGTCATGCGGGAGTGGGAAACCGTGCCATTCGTCATCTTGGAATGACCTGCGGTCCCGTTCGTCATTTTAGACGCGCCGCCGGGCAGATCCCAGTCGTAATTGCCTTCGCCCGTCCCGCGCGCCGCTTCCGGGAAGACGACGACCTCGCGGGCCTGTCGTGCTCCGCCGGGTCCAGCGACGGAAGCGATGCCGAGGAAGGAGCCTTCCTTGACATGCGCACGATCCGACGGAATGACGCTGACAACCGGCGCTTTCGCGGGAAGCTGCACCTGAACCGACCCCGAATCCGATTTCACGGTAAGAACGCCGCCCTTGAGACTCTGAATCGTCCCGCGTATGTGAACTGTGCCCGGCGCAGGAGGCGCGGCAAGAGTCGTGGATGCGGCAAGAACTCCGGCGGTAAACAAGGCGAGCGTGAGGATGGGTGTTTTCATGGTTTTCCTTTTGGGTTTTGAAGTCTAAAAGGCTCTTTCAAAAACGGTCCTGCTCCGGCTGGGATGCCTGCATGGGACCGGTGCAGGCGTTTTTGAAAGCGCCTTCCTGAAACGTCTTTCCTTTAACGAAGGAGGAGGCTGTTCTGTTCCCAGCAATCAAGGGGTAATACCCCCCCTGATGAAGGGGCGGATCCAGCGGTCCATATCACGTGTTGATAATCGCGGAATAGAAATTAGATGCGCTGCGGGGCCAGCACAGCGAGCGTATTACGTAAAGTGGCGGCAAGGCTGCTTATTGTTTCCAGGGCTTCTGCGCTGGTATCGAACTCTTGTTTACGCAGAGAGCGTTCTGCAGCTGCCAGCAGGATCTCCTCTTTGGCTGCCTGTCCCCACGCCGCGCAAAATTTGGCTGCTTTCTGCAGACACTGCCCCACGCTCCGGGGTTCATTGATGGCTTCGAAGACGGACAGAGCGTGAAGCAGCTGCTCGCAAGCCCCTGCAGAATCGTCCTGTCGAAAAGCGAACTCTGCCATATCGAAACGTGTCCAGCCTTCACGGTCGAAAGAGTGCATCCGTCGGCTGTTTTCCAGCGCCCTTTCGAAACAGCGCCATGCCTCCGGAAAGTCCTGCTCCCCAAAAGAGGCCCAGCCCAGATTCCGCCATAGGTCCGACAGAGTAAACGGCAGATAACGCTCGGCGAGAGGCAGAATCTCCCGGCTGCAGGCTCTCGTCTCCGCGTACTTCCCGCACAGCCGGGCTATCTCGCCTTTGCCCCAATAGGCAAAGTAGATGCGATGCCACGCACCGCCTTCGCGCCCCTCCTGCAGCAGGGTATCGAGCTGCTGCTGCGCGGCCTCGTACTCGCCCAAATTCCAGAGGTTCAGGGCGACTTTTGCGCTGGCTTCCGAGATGCTTAAACTGTTACTGCACTCCTTCGCGGCGGCCAAAGTGGCTTCGGAGTACGCCAGGGCTTGCCGCGTATTTCCGCGTTCCACTTCTAAATTGGTCAGCGCTTCGTACACGCGCATCTTCCAGGCTTTCTCGTCTAAAGCAGACGCAGTGTCCAGCGCCTGCTTCAGCAGCTGTTCGCTGGCGGGATGGTGGATCCAAACGGCCCAGTTCGCGACGCTGTACGCAACTCGCGCCCACACGTCCGTTCTCGGCAGGGCCTCCTGCTGCAGCCGGGCAATCCATTCTCGCGCGTTCTGCACGGGCCAAACGCGTGTGTTATACAGGAAGAACTCCAGCCACAGCGCCGTTTCATCGTCCCTTTTTCGATACCAGGCATGGGCGGCGCGCAGGCACAGACGCAGGAGAAGGCGCTGGATTTTGCGGACGGCTGGAGGGTGATGCGGTTCGGTGCCGAAGTGGCAGCGAGAGGATATTCTGCGTTTTGGCGCAGGCGGGCCGTCCCCTGCCATGTCAGACTGACACAGCAGGCATCTGCGTCGAGCCTCCGCCCGAAGTCCGCCCGTCCCTGCCGCAGAGCAGGGCGTCTTTCGAAGCGGCCGGGCCGGCTCCAGTCGCCTACAAAGTTGGCGAACGCCAGCGGGTTGTCGCCGGGGCATTCGAGAAAGAGGGCCAGACGTCCTGCTGCGATCAGCGGCGACTCGATGCGCACCGCGACCGCGTCCAGCGCCGGATCGCAGGCGGTCATCACTGTCACCGGCTGGCCCTCCAGTTCAAAGCGGCTGGTAACGAGGCCGGTCCACAGATCGAGCTGCTGTCGTGCGTTTTGGAGGTCGCTCTGCACTGCAGGAGCGCCGTCCTGTTTGGTCAGAGCCAGACCGATTCGGCCCAGATTCAGCCGATGCGGACTGGAGGCCAGCCAGGCCGACAACTCCGGTCGCTGCGGGTCTTCCATGGGGTAGCGTACAGGACGCCCGTGGGTGTCCTGTACGCTACCCCTGAAACTCCTCGACATGCTGCCCCACAGGCAGTGCCCCGGTGTGCCAGCCCCACTGCGACATGGTGTTGAACGGAGCGAAGGTCTGCAGACCCGTGATATCCATGCCAAAGGCAAACTCGCCGTTCCCCACCTGCAAAGGCCGGTCGCCGTCAAATTTGGTCAGCAGGATATTGTGCCGCGTCACCAGAGCATGCCGGTCGATGGCATCTTTCGCGGCGGCTTTAGGCAGGCCGTCCTGAACCTGCGCGGCCTGCACGGTCTCCGTCGACAGCGCGGTAACGGCGAACAGCACCGACAGGAGAAAGCAGAACGCTGTCATTTTCAAAGATCCTTGCTCGTTTTCTCGAATGCAGTATGCGATTGAAGTTTCTTTTATTGTACCAGACGTTATCCTGCCTCCGTGAAGGACGGGGAAATACGGCATTTTGCTCCGGTAACAATCCGCTGTTTTGTTTCGCGCCGGATAAGCAAGGAAGCAGGAGATCATCGGTATACAGCGGAATAAGCATTACATATTCGATCCCTCTGGAATTAGGAGGGCTGAGGCACTATTCTGGAACTGAACTCCGAGCGTCTGATATTACTGCTCCTCGTAGCGACTGCTGTCTCCATGCTGGGGCGCAAACTGCGCCTGCCTTACACCGTAGGCCTGGTACTCACCGGCAGCATGTTGGCCCTCTCTCCTCTTTCGCTGAATATTGGCCTCACCAAATCCCTCATTTTCACCGCCTTTCTGCCGCCTCTCATCTTTGAAGCTGCCCTGCAGATCCAGTGGAATGCCCTGCGCAAGGATCTGCTGCCCATCCTGGTGCTGGCAACGCTCGGTGTTCTCCTTGCAGCGGGTGTCACTGCTGCAGGAATGCATTTTTTGATGCAATGGCCCTGGACAACGGCCCTCCTGCTGGGCGTACTGCTGGCGGCGACCGATCCGGTGTCGGTCATTGCGACCTTCAAAGAAGCCCGAGTGGAGGGGCGATTGCGGCTGCTGGTAGAAGCGGAAAGCCTTTTCAACGACGGCACGGCGGCCGTTCTGTTTGGAGTGGCGCTGGCCGCGATGGGCGGAGATGGCATGAGCGCCCAGTCCATCGCGCAGAGTTTTGTCATCACCGTTCTGGGGGGCATCCTCTGCGGCGCTCTGGTGGGCGGCGCGGCGCTGTGGCTGGTGGGAAATACCGAAGATCATCTGGTCGAGATCACCTTTACCCTGATCGCAGGCTACGGCTCTTTTCTGTTAGCGGAGCAATTTCACCTCTCCGGTGTGCTGGCGACGCTGACAGCAGGCATTCTCCTGGGCAATCTAGGCCCTCTGGGTATTCTCACCGATAAAGGCCGCGTGGAGGTTATCGCCTTTTGGGATTATATCGCTTTTGTCGTCAACTCCCTTATCTTTCTGCTGATCGGCATTCGTCTGACCCATCATAGTTTCGGTGCGGTGGTGCTGCCTGCTTTGGGGGCGATTGTATTGGTGCTGATAGGGCGTGCTCTGTCGGTTTACGGCTGCTGCATTCTGTTCGTGCCTTCCCGATGGCGCATCTCCTGGGCACATCAGCATATTCTGTTCTGGGGCGGCTTGCGGGGAGCCCTCGCCCTGGCGCTGGTCTTAGGTCTCCCCCCCTCGCTTCCAATGCGCGAAACCCTGATCACCATAACCTTCGCTGTGGTTGCCTTCTCCGTGATTGTGCAGGGGCTGACAGTCACTCCCTTGCTGCGCAAACTGGGGGAGGTCACGCCGGAACGACCGATACCACTGGAAAAATAGAATACATGAAATGACAGACCTTTATGATCTCATCATTATCGGTGCGGGTTCCGGTGGTCTGACCGCAGCCCGGTTCGCCGCCACTCTCGGTGCAAGGGTCGCCCTCGTTGAAAAGGGGCGGGTCGGCGGAGACTGCACCTGGACCGGATGCGTGCCCAGCAAGGCGCTGCTCAAGGCGGCAAGAGCAGCTCAGGATGTGCGCACCGCTGCCCACTTCGGTATTTCTGCATCCGCTCCCGTTGTCGATATGGCGCGCATCCGTGCCTATGTCCAGGAGACTGTTGCCAGGGTTTATAAACTTGAAACTCCGGACATTTTGGAACGAGAAGGGATCGAAGTCGTAGAGGGAGAAGCACGCTTCGCTGACGCCACGACGATCCGTGTTGGAGAAAGAACGCTCGGCGGCAGGAATTTCCTGCTCACCACAGGCGCGCATCCGATCATCCCCGATCTGCCCGGCCTGAGCGAGACGCCTTTCCTCACGTACGAAACTCTCTTCGAGAACGACCGCTTACCGGATCGCCTGCTCGTTCTCGGCGCAGGACCAGTGGGACTGGAAATGGCGCAAGCCTATCGACGCCTTGGCGCACAGGTGAGCGTTATCGGAGACACACTGCTTCCAAAAGACGAGCCGGAGGCGCAGGCTGTTCTGCGCAAAGTGCTGGAGCGGGAAGGAATGCGCTTCGTCACCGGGCGGGCCGATCGTGTGTCCTGTGCGGGGAGAATCATCACTGCACAGGTCGGGGAACAGCGTGTCGAAGGAGACATGCTGCTGGCAGCCGTGGGACGTGCTCCCAACGTGGAGGGGCTGGATCTGGATAAGGCCGGAGTAATGTTCAGCCCCGACGGCATCCCCGTCAACGAGCATCTCCAGACCAACGTAAAGCATATCTATGCGGCAGGCGACTGCACGGGCGGGATGCAGTTTACCCACTTCGCAGGCTGGCAGGCATTCCAGGCCGCGCGCAATGCGCTTCTCGTCGGCAGCGCACGAGGGTTTTCCGAGGTGGTTCCCTGGTGTACCTTTACGGACCCGGAAGTCGCTCATGTCGGATTGACGGCAGCGGAAGCGCGTGCGAAGCATGGAGATGCGGTAAAAATACTGTATCGTGACGCTTCTCAAAACGACCGCGCCGTCTGTGAAAACGATCTGGACGGTTTTATCAAGATCGTGCATCTGTCGGATGGTCAGATTCTTGGCGCGACCATTGTGGCCGCCCGCGCCGGTGAGATGATCACCGAATGCGCACTGGCCCTCCAGCACAACCTAAAAATAGGCGACATCGCTTCGACGATCCACGCCTATCCGACCTATTCCAGCGCCATCCAGATTCTGGCGTCGGAAGAGGCGATACGCGAAACCTTTGCCGGTTTCGGAGGCAAAGTCATCAAGACGCTCTCCGGCCTGCCGAACGCCTCGCACCGTCCCGATACTCAGGAGAATTCATGAGCACATCTGACTCCGTGGCTGAAACCATTCCCCTAAAACGGGATGCCGACTACGTCTTTTACGAACTGACGCGCAGCCTCTGCCCAGAATGCCGCAAAACCATCGATGCCTACATCCTGCTGAAAGACAACAAAGTCTACATGCGCAAACGCTGTCCGCAGCATGGCGTCTTCAACTCGCTCGTCTATGGCGATGCGCAGGCGTATGTGAGCGCCTCCAAGTTCAACAAACCCGGCACCATTCCCCTGGCGTTCTCCACAGAGATTCGCGAAGGCTGCCCCCACGACTGCGGCCTCTGCCCGGACCATCAGCAGCATGTCTGCCTGGGCATCATCGAAGTCAACAGCGCCTGCAACATGGACTGTCCACTCTGTTTCGCCAACGCAGGCCACGGCTTCAGTCTGACGCTCCCGGAGGTCGAAGAGATCCTGGACCACTTCGTGGAGACCGAGGGAAGCCCGGAGATCGTGCAGTTCTCCGGTGGCGAGCCTTCCATCCATCCGGAGATCGTACCGATGCTGCGGGCAGCACGGCGGCGGAATATTCGCTCCGTCATGCTCAACACCAACGGCAAGCGGATCGCAACGGACGATGCGTTCGTCGCCGCGCTTGCAGAGCTGCAGATCAGCCTCTACTTTCAGTTCGACGGGTTCGAAGAGCGCACTTATCGGATCATTCGGGGCGAGCCGGGGATCCTGCCGGAGAAGCTCCGCGCGCTCGACCGCCTCGCAGCCGCAGGCTGTAACGTTGTGCTGGTGCCGGCAATCGAACGTGAAGTGAACCTGCATGAGGTGGGCGCTATCGTCAAGTTCGGGATCGAGCATCCTGCTGTGCGGGGCATCAACTTCCAGCCAGCTTTTCACTCCGGCCGACACGACACGCACGATCCGATGCAGCGCGTGACCATCCCGGATATTCTGCAGGCGCTGCAGGCGCAGACGGACGACCTTTTTCGGGTGAGCGATTTCGTGCCGGTACCCTGCTGCTTCCCGACGTGCAACTCCGTCACCTATGCCTATGTCGATGAGGGCCAGGTGACACCGATCCCGCGTCTTTTGAATGTAGACGACTACCTGGACTATATCTCGAACCGCGTACTGCCGGACATAAGCGGCGATATCAAGCGTGCGCTGGAAGGGCTCTGGTCTTCGGCAGCGGTTCCCGGCTCGGCAAAGGTGACGCAGGAGTTTCTGCTCTCCTGCGCCGCGTGCGACCTGCCGCGCGACATGGATCTGAGCTTCCTCGAAAACAAGATCTTCATGATTATGCTCCAGGATTTCATGGATCCGTGGACCTTCAACCAGAAAAACCTGATGAAGTGCTGTAAGGAGATCCTGCTTCCAGGCGGCAAACAGATCCCGTTCTGCGCCTACAACAATGTGGGCTACCGTGAGCAGGCTAAAACGCAGCTGGCAGCCCGAACGCGCGCCCGTTCACAGGCACGTCGGACGGGGGAGGAGTTCACTCCGGAACCGATCCGCTTCGACTTTTCCGGCCCGTTCGACGGAGGCAAATGATGGAGACCGCTGAGGATCTGAAGTCATGCTGCGCCGCGCTCTATGAGAAAGACTGGGTGCGGCTCCTGCTGGGAGAGTCATATCATCCGGGCGGTCTGGCGCTGACCGAGCGGCTGGGACAGGTTCTCGAACTGAAGCCTGGAATGCGCGTCCTGGATGTGGCGGCGGGACGTGGAACGAGCGCCCTCTCTCTGGCCCAGAAGTTCGGATGCGAGGTCGTCGGGACCGATCTGAGCGCGGAGATGGTGCGGCTGGCGACACAGAGCGCAGCAGACGCGGGGCTGGCCCATCAGGTCTCGTTCGTACAGGGAGATGCCGAGCGGCTGCCGTTCGACCAGGGCGTGTTCGACGCCGTCATCTGCGAGTGCGCCTTCTGCACCTTTCCGGACAAGCCGACGGCGGCGCGTGAGATGGTGCGTGTCCTGCGTCCCGGCGGCAAAGCAGGGCTGAGCGACCTGACGCGGGAGAGCGCCCTTCCTTCCGAACTGGAGTCTCTGCTGGCCTGGGTCGCCTGCATCGCAGACGCACGGCCTCTGGAGGAGTATGCAGATCATCTCCGCAGCGCAGGCTGCGGAAGCATCGAAACGGAAGCGCATCATGAGGCGCTGGCACAGATGGTGAAAGATATTCGAGGGCGTCTGGTGACAGCGCAGCTGCTGGTCGGATTGAAGAAGATCGATCTGCCGGGCGTGGATCTGGCGCAGGCGCAGACAGTGGCACGGTCGGCGGAGCAGGCGATCCGGGACGGGAAACTGGGGTACGCTCTGATCGTCGGACAACGGCATGCAGGCTGAGGATGCAGCGAGCGGAGACAGGCCTTTGCCTTCCCGCATGAGTATCGCAGCAGTTCTGATCGCCAATGGCCTTTTACGGATCGCGAATTCGGCGGGCGGAGCGCTCATTGGGTTCTATCTGGCCCACCTTGCGAAAACAGGGGTGCATGCGGATGCGACGCTCGTAGGCAGTCTGGGCGCGGTCACGAGTGCGGCGGAACTCCTGATGGCGCTGCCGATGGGCGCGCTCGCCGACCGCTATGCGCCTCGCATACTGCTCCTGGGCGGTGCGCTGCTGGGCGGGCTGGCGACGCAGATTTTCGGAATCACGCATCTGATCGCCCTCTTTTTCCTCTCCCGTGCTCTCGAAGGTATCGCGGCGGCAGCGAGCACGTCACCACTGCTGGCACACCTTGCGGATGCGACCCGTTCCCGTCCTGTCTTTCGCGGGAAAGTAATGGGAGGATACGAACTGTCGTTGCTGTGCGGTCTCGCGCTTGGCGCACTTGTCGGCGGAACGCTCTGGGAGCAGATGCGGACCCACGCTTTCAGCCTGCTGGCAGGCGTCTATCTGCTCGCGGGCGTGCTGTTCTATGCGGGTGCAAATGCGCCCCACACTTCCCGGCCTGCGTCGTCTTCGACAGCAGGTCTGCGCCAGGCCTGGGCCGACCCGCTCCTGCGCAAACTGGCTCCGGCCTGGATCGCCATGACGGCAATGGCAGGGATGTGGCTGACGCATATCACCTATCAATTGAGTGGCCCTTCGGCTCCGGGACAGTATCTCGTGGGCCGATTTTCGCCGCGTGAGGTGGGTGTTATCCTGCTGGGGTACGCGCTGGTGTTCGCTGCAGGGGTCACGATCTGGAGTTTTGTGCTGGCGCGTATGGCACGGCTAAAGGCGCTTCGGATCACATTGACGGCTATGCTGATCGCCAGCCTCTGGCTCACTCTTTTGAATCACTCGGCAGGGGTTTCTGTCGGAGTACGAGGGTTTCTGCTCGCGCTGGCGGCACTGTCTGTACTGGTCGAAAGCGGATTCACCCCGACGGCGCTCGCCTATCTGGCGGACATAGCGGACCAGGGCGAAGGGCGCGGATCCGCGATGGGAATCTATTCGCTGCTGCTGGGAATAGGCAGTGTTCTGGGAGCTTTTCTCGGCGGTCTTCTGGCCCACGCGCTGGCCTTCGATGGCCTTCTTGTGGGAACGGCAGTATTGGTTTTGCTCGCCCTGTTCCTTCTGCCAAGTGAGAGTAATCCTCGAAACTATGGCATCTCCCCGCCTCAGACAATCAGACATTAACTGAGGCAGCATCCGGAATTAAAGCAGCTATTCCTGCTCGACTGCTGTGATCGGTTAATCAGGCTGTTTGCTCAGCCTGACCACCTCTCTCGCATCCTGAATTTGCATCGGTCTTACTCCCCTTGTCCCAGTAGTTCAGCATGAGGAGGCTTCTCCGCAGGCGAAAACCGAGCGATGAAATCGACATATTCAGAGACAAGCAGCCGTTCCCCGCGCTCCAAAAGTTTCGGTGGATTTTCAGCAGCACATACCAGCATCTCGGCTTCTGGGAGAGGGATCGCCGACTGTTTCCTGAGAAGTGCGAGAGATTCGATTTTCTGGGCATTCTCCCCATGCGGCTTGCTGCAGCACGATTCGGTAGCCATCTGCGTCCTCGAAAGTCTTGCCGAGCACATCCCAATACGGGTTGTAAGCGGTAACAGGTGCAAATCCGGCCACCTCCATGCGCGCAACGGCTTGTTTCCATTGCTCTGGATCAGGCAGATAAAACACCAGCAGATTTTCTGGCGAAGGCGCTTTGCCAACGCAGTGTCCCCGATGATGGGTGAATTCCAAATGGTATGCAGCCTGGTGATGGCCGAGCATAATACCGTCGAAACCCTGATGATCCTCGAAGGAACCGATCACCACAAAGCCAAGCCCGTCCTGGTAAAAGCGCAGCAGGGCTGCGATGTCATCCGTCGGGCGTGCGATACGAATATGGGGGTTACAAAGCATGGGGAGCCTGCTGTTCTCCTTGTTAAGTCCTTGTACGCTGGGCTGACACCTAGATTACGCAGCCACGCCTGATATAATTATCCCGCCAAGCACATCGAGGCCATTCGTTCGGGCAGACTGAACAAGCCTGCCTGTTGAGTGCCTCTCTGCCGAGGAAGGATTTCTGCCGCTGTGAATAACCTTGTTCCGCCCCATCTTCAAAAACGACGGAGCAAACAGGATGGCTTTCTTACGGACGAACTCGCCAGGTGTGGGAGGCGCCGAAAAATAAAGCCGACGCCCAGGAAAACACACGAAAACGAATGTCCCCCATATCGGAGTACCTTAACACCTCCCAGCAATAGGAGTCGGAAATCTATCGACATATGTCGTCCTGGGTCAAAGGACGTTGTCCTTCGCTACGCGCCTTCGGCGGGCCGTCCGTTGGACGGAGCAAGCAGATCGCGGGCCTCTTCTTCCTGCCTGCAGATACTTCCCAGGACTACAAGCCGCCTGCCTATGTGAAGTCCGGGTCGTTCCAGACCAGGGAGGTGGTCGTCGGAGACGGCGAGTGGGCTTTGCCGGGCACACTGACGCTGCCTCAGGGAAAGGGGCCGTTTCCCGCGCTGGCGCTCGTGCATGGCTCCGGCCCGCACGACCGGGATGAGACCATCGGGCCGAACAAGCCGTTCCGGGATCTGGCCGAGGGACTGGCGTCGCAGGGAATCGCCGTGGTGCGTTATGAAAAGCGGACACAGGCCTATGCGCAAAAACTGGCTTCGGTGAAGAACTTCACGGTGGATGAGGAGACGGTAGACGATGCGGTGGCGGTGGTGACGCTGCTCCGAAAGACTCCCGGCATCGACCCCAGACGGGTGTTCGTTCTGGTGTCAAGGCCAGAGTCTGGGCGGCATGATCCTGCACCGGGTGGTGAAATTGGCTCCGCAGGTACGCGGCTTGATCGTCATGGCCGGCGCGACCCGTCCACTGGACGAGGTGATTCTGGAGCAGTCCACCTACATCGCCGGACTGAACGGCCCCCTGTCTGCTGACGACAAGAAGAAGATTGTGGCGCTCAAAACGGATCTTGCCCGCCTGAACGATCCGAACATCGTCAAGAACCCGGAGACCATCATTATGGGCGCTCCCGTATCCTACTGGCTCGATCTGCGCAAAATCGATCCGCCTTTGGAGGCAAAGTCCCTCTCCCAGCCGATGCTGATTCTGCAGGGCGGCAAAGACTATCAGGTAACGGAGAAGGACTTCGCGAACTGGAAGGCGGCTCTGTCCGGCCGCAAAGAGGTGACCTTCAAGTTCTATCCGAACCTGTTCCATCTGTTCATGCCGGGGAACAAAACCCCCGCCGATTACGAGAAGCCGGGGCACGTCGAGAAGGTGGTTGTAGACGACATCGCCTCGTGGATGCAGGGACGGCATTAGGCGCAGTCTCTGTGAACTATTCTGCCGTCGATCGAGACGCCGGGATGATTGAAGTCCGGTGCTCCGGCAGCCCCCTGAACCAGCCCCTACCGATCCACCCTGGCGCCCGCCGCTTTTCGGACCCCATCGGTTACCGCCAGATAGGAGCGCGGAAGCCAGCCGCTCCCCACCCCTTCGTAGATGGAAAAGGCCAGCATCCAGCCGAGTTCCATTGCAGCGGCTTCAGCGATTCGCGGTCCTGCCAGGCGCGTTGAACGCGCGGAGGGTGAACGCGCCGGAGAGCGTCTGACCCTTGACGGCGTGGATCGCGTGGTCGGCCACCCAGGAGCCGCTGAGTCCATGGGGACCGGCGACCTCGCGGCTGGCGAACAAAATCGTGCCGGTCGTGGTCGTGTCGGCGCGGCCCACAAGAGGAACGTCCGCCGGCAGCAGCGCGAGGCCCACGCCACTGCTGTCCAAGAGCGTCATCCAGTGCAGGCAGCGCTTCGAGGCGCGGAACAGAGTGTCACCGGCGCGCGCCGTTCCCGACGGCTCGCCGACGTGCCCGACAGGGTAGTCGGTGAAGTACGAGTCGCGCTGCCAGGCCATTCGGGTCATTCCCGCCGGCAGCGTGAACCGGACTCCCTCTTCCCACAGGTCGATGTCCGGTGCGGCCCAGTGGAGGGTCCAGGCGATCCTGATCTCGGCATCCGGCTTGAGGTCATAGGTCGTGGTCAGTGTGCCGAGCGTGGATCCGCCCGCCGCCGCGAGTACGGTGCTTGTCACAACGACGTGTGCTGCACCGTCCGCCCCGGGCGTCGCCACGACGCGGGCGTCGGTCGTGACCGGGGGCTGCTTGCTGCGGTACATCCCCCGCTCACTCCCAGCCTTCGCCTCGCCCAGATTGAGGATCGGGCCGCCCAGCAGCACGTCCCGGCCATGGACGCGCCAGAACCGGAAGGTTCCGGCGTGCGTGTCGAACGCGATCTGCTGGACGGAGCTGCCGATTGTGAGGGTGTCCGGGCCGTTCTGCGTAGTCAGGGTGCCTCCAGACGCCATGGCCACAGGCGCGGCGGGAAGAGGGACGCCCTCCACGGAGAGATTGAACGCGATCACGGAGACGCCGTCCGGATGGAGAAACTCCAGCCGCAGCGCCGTCATGCCGGCCGGGGCTGGGAAAGACGCCGACACGGACTGCAGCGGCCCACAGGCGATGTGGGAGACGCCGCCTTGCAGCCTCGTGCCCCCGTTCAGCGCGGTCCAGCGGCAGGTCAGTTCCTTCAAATCCGTGAATGAGTAGTGGTTCGTGATCGGGATCGCGCAGGCGCTGCCCACGA
>JAYTGR010000378.1:0-1880 GCA_043733205.1 Chthonomonadaceae bacterium | reverse complement strand
CAGCGACTGGCGGAGCGGCTGGCCCAAGCGCTGGTCTACCTGCATTCGCGGCCCCGCCCCCTGGTGCATCGCGATGTCAAGCCGGGCAATGTTCTGTGCGTGGGCGGGAACTGGAAGCTGGGCGATTTCGGACTGCTGCGGGCGATGCCGGAGCCCGGTGATGCCCGCACGGAGACACGGGTCGGCACACCGGCCTACGCGCCGCCGGAAAGCTACGAGGGCGGCCTCTCTCCTGCCTGGGACGTCTGGTCGTTCGGGATGCTGGTCTGCGAATGTCTCGTTGGCAGCCTGCCGTTCACGGCCACGACGCCCCAGCAGTTCCGTATCGCGGTCGCCAGCCAGGAGCCGAACTTTCCCGACAGTCTGCCGACGCCCTTCGACGCGATCCTGCGCGGCTGTCTGCGGCGGGATCCGGCGCAGCGCTGGACGATGGCTCAGGTGCTGGAGGCTTTGCACGTTTCCGCTCCTGCCGCCCTCCCGCCCTCTCCTGCGCTCTCCGAAGGCTTCTATGCCCGCCTCGATGTCGGGACACCGTCTCCGGCAGCGCCTGCGGCCCCGGAAGTCGTCGTCTCGCCGGACCGCAGCGGGGACTATCGCAGCATCGGCGAGGCGATCCGCAGTGTGGCGGCAGGCACACGCATCCGCGTTCGCGCCGGCGAATATCGCGAGACGCTCCTGCTGGACAGAGAGGTCGAGATCGTCGCGGAGGGCGCTCCCGGCTGCGTCGTGATCGAGGCGAACGGCGCGGCCTGCCTGGTGGTGCGCATGGGCAGACCGATCCTGCGCGGCCTGGCGTTCCGCAGCCGCGCGGGAGTGGACGGCCGCCGCCATTTCGCCGTGGAGATCACCGGGGGCGAACCGCTGCTGGAGGACTGCGATCTCCTGTGCAGTTCGCAGGCGGCCGTCTCCGTACAGGGTCCGAATGCGCGCCCGATTCTGCGCCGCTGCCGACTGCACGACAGCAAAACCGGAGGGATCGTCTTTGCAGACCAGGCCACCGGAACTTTGGAGGAGTGTGAGATAGACGCCAACGCCGGACCGGGAATCGCCCTGCGCACCGCCGCCGATCCGGTCGTCCGGGCGTGCCGTATTCATAGCGGGAGAGATGCTGGCATCGTCATTGCGGACGGGGGACGTGGGCAGTTCGAAGACTGCGGCATCTATGGCAATGCCGGCCCGAACATCCAGATCACCGACAGCGCCACGCCGATCTTTCGGCGCTGCCGGGTCTATGACGGCCAGCAGACAGGCATCACGGCGCGCAATGGGGCGCAGGGTCTCTTCGAGGACTGCGAAATTTACGCCAATGGCCTTACCGGCGTCACACTGACGCAGCAGGCCAACCCCATCTTTCGGCGCTGCACCCTGCGCGACGGCCATGCCAATGGCCTCACCGTCTCCGACGGCGCGCAGGGACTGCTGGAAGACTGCGGCGTCACCGGCAACGCCTTCGCGGGCATCAAGGTCGCCAAGGGCGGCAGTCCTGTCCTGCTGCGCACCAGTCTGTATGGCGGCAGACGCGCCGGTATCCTGGTGCAGGCGCAGGGCGGAGCGACTCTGACCGAGTGCGATCTGTACGCCAACCAGCAGGCCAATGCGCAGGTCGAGAGCCACGGCGTACTGCTCCTGCGCCAGTGCCTGCTTCACGACAGCGCGGGTGCCGGAGCGCTCTTTGCCGGAGAGGGCAGGCTCGAAGGCTGTGAAATCTATGCCAACGCCGCCGCCGGACTGGAAGTGCCGGCGGGAGGTTCGCTGGTTCTGCGCCACTGCCGCGTGCATCACGGACACTTTCCCGGCCTGCTCGTGCAGGGCGGGGAGGCGGTCATGGAGGACTGCGATCTCTACGCGAATGCGATGTCGAATGCCGCCGTTGGCGAACG
>JAYTGR010000377.1:0-5505 GCA_043733205.1 Chthonomonadaceae bacterium | reverse complement strand
GACATGGATATGACGGCGATGATGCCCAAGATCATCACAACGCTTGACAAGAACGGGAAGACGGATGTCAAGCTGGAAGGCGGCAGCCAGGAGGTTACCGCGCAGATGGGCGATCAGGTCAAGCAGTTCACCAATGCCGCAGCCGCGCTGGCGCCCAAAAAACCGGTCAAAGTAGGGGACAGCTGGGACCTGGATGCGGCCAACTTCGGCGCGCCGGGCCAGAACGTCAAGGGGAAAGCCACACTCGTGTCGGTCGACACGGTGAAAGGCGTGAAAATCGGCCGGATCAAATCGGTCATAAATATCACCGGCGCGATGGACCTCGCTATGCATTCCGAAAGTATCACCCTCGTCGATTTCACGACCGGCAAGGCCCTGAGCCTCACGTCCAAGAGTGACGGGGATATTGCAGGCGGTAAGATGAGCATGGAGATGACCATGAAAATGCTGGGACCGGACGATAAAAGCGATGTCAAAGCCGCGGTCAAAACGGACAGCAGCGTGAAGAAACCCTAGTTCCCGCGCGATTTCCCGCAGTATTGCCTCTGGTTTCGATGCAATAAGAGGGCAGTTGCCCTCAGAAAGAGAGTTCACATGACTACCACCCCGCTGCAGACTGTGCGGTATGCCGCCGGTAAACTTTCGCTGCTCCTGGCGCTGACCGCTGCGTTCGGTGTCGGAGCGAGCCTGGTCGGCAGCATGCCCGCGCATGCAGAGCGCCGCGATGCCAAGGACGATACGACTTATACCATCAAACGGATCTATAAGACCGGAGACACGGATCGGTATCGGCTGACATCGAAGATCAACATGGACAGCCCGGCGGGCGGCGGCCCCATCGATGTCACCACGCTGATGCTTATGAAAGACACGACCAAAGAAGCGAAAGAGGATGGCACGCTCACCTCGATCTCCGAGTTCGAGAGCGCGGCCGTAACGTTCAACGGGATGGATCTCGATATCACCACGATGATGCCCAAAGTGATCACGACCCGGGACAAGAACGGCAAGTCGGATTTCAAGATGGAGGGCGGCAACGAACAGGTGACTTCGCAGATCGGCGATCAGCTCAAGCAGTTCTCGATGGCTTCCGCCGCCGCGCTTCTGCCTCCCAAGCCGGTCAAAGTCGGCGACAGCTGGAACATGGCTCCGGACAGCTCCGGGCCGAAAGACCAGAAAATCACGGGAAAGGTCACCCTCGTCTCCGTAGATACCGTCAAAGGCGTGAAAGTTGCGAAACTCAAGACCGTGTCGGATGTCACCACCGGAACGGATACCAAGATCCACACGGAAGCCACCACGCTCGTCGATATTGCGACCGGCAAGCCGCTCAGCGCCACGACCAAGACCGCAGGGAGTTCGAACGGCAGTCCGATCAACATAGAGATGACTCTGAAAATGGTCGGTCCGGACGACAAAGACGGCGCGAAAGAGGCTGTCAAAACCGACAGCGCCGCCAAAAAACCGTAGCTCCCCCCAAACCTCTGCCCGCAGGCCGCCCTCGCTTCCCATCGGAAAGCGAGGGCGGCCTGTCATCTGAAGCGCCCGATTTGCTTTTATTTTGTTTTGCTGTTGATTTCCTTCGTTTGCGGTGCTATGATAGAGGGGTCCACAGTCTATCGCTTCCTGTCGATGTCGAAAAGGAGAACCATCATGCCCAAGTCCGTAATGATCCGCCCGCAGGATGTCCGCGCCAGCGGCCAGCTCGAATTTCAGCCCATTCCCATCAATCAGTACCATCGCACGCTCGAAGACGAGCGCGGCCGGTTTTCCGACGCCGATCTCACGCGCATCTATCGGGATATGGCGACGATACGTGCCTTCGAGACGATGCTGAGCGATGTCAAGATCAAAGGGAACTACGGCGGGATCGAGTACAACCATCGCGGCCCCGCCCACCTCTCCATCGGGCAGGAGGCGTCTGCGGTCGGGCAGGCCTACCACCTGGATCGGGACGATCATATCTTCGGCAGTCACCGCAGCCACGGCGAGATCCTGGCGAAGAGCCTCTCCGCCATCCACAAACTGGACGATGCGGCCCTGACGCAGATCATGACCGGATATATGGACGGCGCGATCCTGAAGGCGCTCGACAAGCCGATTCCCGGAGGCGCGAAGCACCAGCCGGCGAGTGTCAAGGAGCAGGCGCTGGAGTTTCTGCTCTACGGAGCGCTGGCGGAGATCTTCGGGCGCGAGGCCGGTTTCAACAAGGGCATGGGCGGCTCCATGCATGCTTTCTTCATTCCGTTCGGCGTCTTCCCGAACAACGCACTGGTAGGCGGCTCCGCAGACATTTCGGTCGGGGCGGCGCTGTACAAGAAGGTCAACAGCAAGTCGGGGATCGTCATCTGCAATATTGGCGACGCCGCCGCGAACTGCGGGCCGACCTGGGAGGCTCTCTGTTTCGCCACCATGGATCAGTTCAAGACGCTGTGGGACGAGGCGCATCGGGGCGGCCTGCCGCTCATCATGAACTTCGTCAACAACTTCTACGGCATGGGCGGCCAGCCGGTCGGGGAGACCGGCGGGTTCGGCACCCTGGCCCGCATGGGCGCCGGGCTCAATCCGGAGCAGATGCATGCCGAGCGTGTCGACGGCTATAATCCGCTGGCAGTGATCGATGCCATCGCGCGCAAGAAGGAGCTGCTGGCGCGCGGCGACGGTCCTGTCCTGCTCGACACCGTGACCTATCGCTTCAGCGGACACTCGCCCTCGGACGCCTCCTCGTACCGGGAGAAGGCGGAGATCGAGGAGTGGCAGAAGGTAGACAGCCTGTTCACCTACGCCCAGAGTCTGACAGAAGCGGGGATCTGTTCGACTGCCGATCTGGATCAGATGCAGGGGCTGCTCGATGCCGCGATTCTGCGGGCCTACCGCCGTGCCATCGATCTGGACCTCTCCCCACGCGCCGACCTCTACGCGGTCGGAAGTCTGCTGGAAAAGACGATGTACTCCGACGGCAAAGTCGAATCGTTCGACACGACCCGGGAGCCGGAGCTGCTGATCCCTGCCGAGGAGAATCCGCGTGTCAAACAGCTGGCGGGCCGTTCGCGCTCTGGGCTTGCCGAAAACGGCGATCTGCTCCCCAAAGGCCGCTGTGTCGCGGTGCGCGATGCCCTGTTCGAGGCGGTCCTGCACCGCTTTGCCATCGATCCGACACTGGTCGCTTATGGAGAAGAGAACCGCGACTGGGGCGGGGCGTTCGCGGTCTATCGCGGCCTGACCGAGGCGCTGCCCTACCATCGCCTGTTCAACAGCCCCATCTCGGAGGCGGCCATCGCCGGAACCGCAGTCGGCTATGCTCTGGAAGGGGGCCGCGCGCTGATCGAACTGATGTACTGCGACTTCCTGGGCCGAGCCGGTGACGAGGTGTTCAATCAGCTCTCGAAGTGGCAGAGCATGAGCGGGGGCGTCTTGAAGATGCCGGTAGTGATGCGGGTCTCGGTA
The DNA here is from genome assembly GCA_043733205.1 of Chthonomonadaceae bacterium. GTDB lineage: Bacteria > Armatimonadota > Chthonomonadetes > Chthonomonadales > Chthonomonadaceae > JANXLO01. The sequence continues at coordinate 2,058 of JAYTGR010000377.1, read as the reverse complement.
GGCAGCAAGTACGGTGCGCAGCACTCCCAGGACTGGACTGCGCTCTGCGCGCACATTCCGGGCCTGAAAGTGGCTTTTCCCGCCACCCCCTACGACGCCAAAGGCCTGATGAACGCCGCTCTGGCGGGCACCGACCCCGTCATCTTCTTCGAGAGCCAGCGCGTCTACGATCAGCCCGAACTGTTTCACGGCGCGGAAGGGGTGCCGGTCGGCTACTACGAGGTTCCTTTCGGCGAGCCGGAGGTCAAGCGGGCCGGAACCGACCTGACGATCCTCACGGTCGGCGCGACCCTCTACCGTGCGCTGGAAGTGGCCGCCACTCTCGAATCCGAGTATGGCCTCAGCGCGGAAGTCATCGATGCCCGCAGCATCGTGCCGTTCGACTACGCGAAGGTAATCGAAAGCGTTCAGAAGACAGGGCGCATTCTCCTGACCTCCGACGCCTGCGAACGGGGCAGCGTTCTCCAGACGATGGCGGCCAAGATCACGCAGCTCGCCTTCAATCACCTCGACGCGCCGCCCGTAGTCGTCGGCGCGCGCAACTGGATCACCCCGCCGGACGAGGTGGAAGACGCCTTCTTCCCCTTCCCTGTAGATATTCTCGACGCCATCCACGAGTATATCGAGCCGCTGCCCGGCTACGAGATCAAGCGCACCTGCGACAGCGCCGAACTCCTGCGCCGCAGCCGTCTAGGAATCTAGCCTCCTCCACCGCGACCTCATGACAGAACGCCGATTGTAAACTTATAGTTTACAATCGGCGTTCTCACTGGTACAATAAGTTGAAGAATCCGTGCCACAGCGTCAAACTTTGAGGAGGGCAAGACGATGGCCCAGACAGTAACCTATAAAACCCGCCGCAAGAAGAACGTTAAGATCAAGGCGGCAACAGAGACGCAGGAAACGGCGGTAACTGGCTTCCTGGAAGGTGTAACACAGAATGAACTGGACACCGATGCGCGTTTATGGACTGAAAAGTTCAACGCTGCTACGCCTGAGCAGCTCGCCCGTCTGGAAAAGTTGTTTGATGAAGATATAGCGGAAGGAACATTCCTACTTGACTCTTCAGACAGATGATCTCTAGAATATCAAAAAAATTCCGGGCTTATTATCGTGATCTTCCATCGGATATAAAGGTAAAAGCCCAAAAGGGGTATGAGCAATTCAAATTGAATCCATATCATCCAGGATTAAATTTTGAAAAAATTCAGAACTCTAACCTGGTATCGGTGCGTGTTGGCATAGACTAGAGAGCATTAGGAAAAATGACTGACAGCGATACAGTTACGTGGACATGGATAGGACACCATTCTGTTTATGACCGATTGATCTCGTAGACGAATCCCATGAATACAGGCGACTGTCAAGACAAATCCGAACCTTTTAAAAATCTCGAAATTATGGCACAAACTCTTCTCGCTGTCCCAACGGCCATGCAGACGCGTTAGAGAAGAGTGAGAAGCAGAACAAACCCTCTAAATAATGATTAGAGGGTTTGTTCTTTCCAGGCAAAAGCGTGTCTTTTTTCGGCATGACCGTCACTCCGAACTGTATCAGGCCGTCACGGTCTTCGCTTGCCGTTTGCCGTATATTCAATATTCAGAATATACGAAAGTATGATATACTAAGCCAGGGGTATTCCCCAATATGAAAAAGGATTTTTGCTATGTCCGATTCGCTCCGTCTGTTTAAGGCCAATATTTTTCAGGCGCTCTCCCATCCCACCCGCATCGCCATTGTGGAGGTTCTGCGGGATGGGGAACTGCCCGCAGGCGTTATCATCGAGCGGCTCGGATTAGAACAGGCGAACGCTTCCCAGCATTTCACCGTGCTGCGGACGAAGAACCTCGTCACAAGCCGCAAAGAGGGCAATCAAGTTTTTTACTCGGTGCGCGATCCGCTCCTGATCGACGTCCTGGACATTCTGCGCCGCTATTTCCAATCGCATATCGAAGAATCTATGTCCATGCTGAAAGAAATGAATGATACTGAAAAGAGGGGAGTCAAGTGAGTACGATACTGCCTGCCCGGAACACACCTAAGAAACTGATTCCGAAG
>JAYTGR010000376.1:0-5513 GCA_043733205.1 Chthonomonadaceae bacterium | reverse complement strand
TTCGGCGGCAGGATGCGCAGCCGCCGCGCAGCGCACGATACTGAGGGCGACCTTTTCGGAGGTGAGCATCACCCCGGACGGGCGGTACTTTTCGCCCTGTACGCTGTCGAAAAATCGGGTGCGCACCGAGACCGGCAGCACTTCGCTGATAGAGATCCCATAGGCGCTGGCCTCCGTGCGCAGCGCCATGGTATAAGCATGCACCGCGCCTTTGGTCGCCGAATAGGCGCTCACTGTGGGGCTGCCGAACAGCGCGGCCGCCGAGGAGACGTTGATGATCCGCCCGCTGCGGCGTACACTCATCGTCGTCAGGGCCTGCTTACAGAGATCCGCGAGGGCGAAAAAGTTGACTTCGAACAGGAGGCGCATCTGCTCATGCCTCATCTCCAGAATCGTCGCGCCCAGTCCAATGCCTGCGTTGTTCACCAGCACGTCCAGCGGCCCGACCTGAGCCTCAACGCGTGCGATCACTCCCTGCACCTGCTCCGGCTGGGAGAGATCGACCACAAACGCCGTGGCACGGCCTCCCGCATCACGAATGGACTGCGCAACCGCATTCAGCTCTTTCGCCCGCTCCGACACGATCACCACGACCGCGCCCTGCCGCGCGAATTCGCGTGCCGCCGCCTCGCCGATCCCAGAGGAAGCCCCTGTGATCAATACTCTTTTATCCTGCAATCGTGTTGACATACGCTGTTATCGAACTCTCTAAACCGAATGTTCAGAACGGAAACTGCTGCTCGCACAGTGATATGGCCCCCCACCCCCTCGCTGTAAGGAAGCCCTTCGGGCACCCCAAATGCTTCGCTTCCGCGCGAAGCATTTCTCAAGGAGGGGCTTCTGGCTTACGCCCTCTCCGCTTGCGGGGAGGGCCGGGACGGGGTGTCAGCGGATGAGAATGACGGGGGCAGCGACCGTATGGGCAAGGGGTTCGGGGACCAGCGTAGGGACGTGGAGGAAACGGTCGATGGCCGTGCTGTAGCCGACATCTGCACCGAAGCCACGGTTGGCGAGCGTGTGGGCATGAACGCCTTCCATCAGGCCGCGCAGCAGGTTCGGTTCGGTCTGCCAGAGACGCCGGGCGACGATGGCGGAGTCGGCCTGTGTGGGCATCTCCCATGCTCCTGCCTGCGCCACGATCGCCTCGACATAGAGGCCAGCCACCGTCGCATCTTCCAACGTAAACTGGTCTTTGGTGCCCGAGCAGACGATCACAACATCCGATTCGGTCTCCAGCGCTGTCCGCCAGACCTCCTGCGAGACCGCCATGCGATTGGTCGCGGCCCCAAGATAGACCCGGCGCGCATCCGCGACCATCGCCGTCGCTTTGGTGCCGTTGGTGGTAGACAGGACCACCGGACGATCCGTGAAATCGATCTGTGCGAACTCGACCGGCGAGTTACCGTAGTCGAAATCGGGCACACGATAGCCTTCCGTTTCGCCGCACAGGACATAGCCATGCGCCCGTGCAAAGGTGCGCGCCGCCTCATGGGACGACGCCACATAGACACGCGGGCAGTGCTGCTCGAACAGTGTCGCGATGACCGTCGTCGCGCGAAGCGCATCGATCACCACACAGACTGCCTCCGTCACATCTCCTGCCAGCACGGGCATCAACGCCACTCGAATCTGCATGGTTTCTCTTCCTCTTCCGTCCTAATTGCGTCCTAAATCTGCGGTTCCTTGCGGGCGCGGTTCTCTTTTTTGATGCGCTCCAGCTCCTCCTCAAAGAAGGGGGCGTTGTTGACATCCCAGACCCAGATGCGGACGGTGCCCATCAAACCACCAGCAACGACAGCGTCCACCATCAGGCGGGCGGTCAGTGCAGCGGTCGTGCAGCGCTGCTCGTCGGTAATCCAGCTGGGCTGCGCCAGGAGGTTCTCAGTCATGTCCGGGAAGACGACAGATCTGACACCAAGAACGCGCAGCTGGTTCAGTGCAGTTCCGATGGCCTGCCCGATAATAGCGGGACTGGTGCGCTTATTCTGGTCGAAGATGACCGCGAGAGCCGTATGTTTGTAGCGGAAGCGAGCGCCCGTCCCGACGAAAGCGTCTCCGGGCATCAGCGGCGCGACCTTGGCAGCTTCATGCTGCACGAAGTCGGCTCCCATATCGCGGGCCATTTTTGCAACCCCAAATACCATCTTCAGGTCGGGTGCGACAGGCACGATGATGGCGTCGGCGCGCAGGGCCAGCGGCAGTTTGCGCGGGGAGACCCAGAGTTCGAGGGTCAGATCCTGCAGGGAAACGCGCTTCGTCGGCATCACGCTGGCATGAGGCAGTTGAAACAGGCGGTGCGCAGTGGCGCGGAACATATCGAGCGGCGAAGTCATGAAAGTAGCGATTCTCCCTCTGGTGGAAATCTTCCGATGCAAATTAGGCGAGCGCCAGCGGTGTGACAGGCTCCAGATCCGGGTTCTCACAGGACTGGCGGCCGATTTTGCTCAGCGGATACCAGTTCCCGTCGATCCTGACCCGCACGATGTCGGCGGTAAAATCGGTGTTGGTACCGTGTTCCGAACAGTTCGAAAAGAGCGCTGAGCCGACGCCATAGACATCGGCGGGCACATTCATCGCTTCGAACGCCCGAATGCGCTCCGGAGTAAAGCCGCCGGTCACGGTGATCTTGACACTGCGGCACCAGGTCCGCGCCCGGTCCATCCAGCGCATGGGCAGATTCCAGGCTTCGAAGGCATTGTCGATGGCGGCGCGCATCGCGAATACCAACCGTGGGTTCACGCCGTTGTCCAGTTTAGGGTCGCCGAGCGGCGACACGCTCCTGTCACGCATGGTTCCACCCGTGTCGGGGCGCACGCCGAACAGCACAAACTTCTGCGCCTCCTCATTTTTGCCCGCATCCACGAGCGCACGATAGCGCGTGAACATCTTCTCCATCACATTCAGCGAGGTGCCGACACAGTCGTTTTCGAAATCGACGAGGGCGATGCGCGGAATGGCGGGCGACAGAACGGAGGCGAACGCCATCATCGTCTCGGCCGTATCGCCCAGGAAACAGGTGATGGCGGCATGGGCGACCGTTCCGCCCCCTCCTCCACCCCACCAGTCGCCCTGTTCGTCCGTAGAGACCATGGAGGAAGCGTTGTGGCCATGCCGGGCATTGTAGGCCTGTACAGCGATATGGTAGGCGTAGCCGTCGGCGGCCTGCAGTTCGTGCGCGTCGAAGCGTGCCGGAAAGAACAGGACATCTTTGCCGCGCGCGGCCTCCAGTGTCAGATAGACATTGGTCGCGATCCGGCTGCCCCGCGTCAGCGCGCCGAGCGTAGGCGTTTCCAGCATCGCAAAATCCCGATAGCGGCCCCGCACCTTCAAAACGGGTGAGACATGCAGCGCGTCACCGCCGTAGGCAGCGACCGCGCCATCGTGTACGGCCAGTATCTCGGTCTGCGGCGCGGTATCCACCCATTCGCCGGAGGCATCGAAATGTCCGGTGCAGGTCTGCAGCATCGCCAGCGCTTTGTCGACCCCAACCACGACCGCGAACGGCTTGCGCCGTGTGAACCACTGCATCTCCACGTCGATGTCGCCGATATCGACGTTGGCCAGGTCCAGATTCAGGTCACTTAGATCGGGCGACGTGCCGCCGAACCGATAGCCCTGCAGCGCCAGATCGGTGAGCATGGAGACGATGTTGTGAAAATATTTATCCGAATACCAGCCGCGCCGCATTCGGTCGATATCGAGTTTAAACGTACCGATCGGCAGACGCCTGCCATCGTAGACACTCATGGTCAGCCCTTCATCCCACGCAAAACGCCATTTCCTGTGCGCTTCTGACTGGAATTATAGCACATAGGAAATTTTTCGCGTTTCTGCGTCCCTGAACGGCCGCTTACCCCCACCCCATTAGAAGGTGCCGAAGAGACGGTCGCCGAAGTCACCGAGTCCGGGGCAGATGTAGCGGCGGGCATTGAGTTCGCGGTCGAGGGAGGCGGTGACGATGTGGAGGGCGGGAAAGTCGGTCTGGAGGCGCTGGACGCCTTCGGGAGCGGAGACGACGCAGAGCAGGATCACCCGCGACGCGCCCGCCTTGTAGAGTTCGTTGGCGGCCCAGGAGGCCGAGCCGCCTGTCGCCAGCATGGGATCGAGCAGCAGTGCGGTCCTGCCGTGCAGGGGCGGGAGTTTCGCATAGTAGGAGGTAGCGATGGCCGTTTCCTCATCGCGCTGCAGGCCCAAATAGCCGACATTGGACGCAGGCAGAAGCTCCAGTACCGCGTCCAGCATACCGAGTCCGGCCCGCAAAATGGGGACGGCGACGATGCCTTCGGCCAGCGCCGCGCCCTCTGTCTCTTCCAGCGGGGTGCGGACAGCAACGGGTATCGTCGGCAGGTCACGGGTCGCTTCTACGAGCAGGATCTGCGTCAGAGCGCGCGTCAGCGGCCGGAACTGCTCGGGTGCGGTCGTCGCATCGCGCAGGCGGGTCAGGATCTGCGCGGCAAGCGCATGCTGCAGGACAGTGAGCGGCATAATTCACAATCTCCTCTCTGCTTTAGTTTGCGGCTTTCAAAAGGGCGGCGCGTTCGGGGGAAGGCGGATCGGTCGGGCGTCCGTTGGCCGTGAGCAACTCGGCGATGGCGATCATGATGGCATCGGCGATCACTGCACGGGAGGTGTCAGGCGGAAAGGCCATCGGTTTGCCGAAGACCATCGTGAGCGGAACTCGGCGCAGCTGCTTTGCGCCGCGCGGCAGCATCTCGAACGTCCCGAGGATGGCGGTCGGCACCACGGGCACACCGCTTTTCTGCACCATCAGGCCGACGCCCGGCTGTCCGGGATTGAGCAGTCCGTCGTATGTGCGCGTTCCCTCCGGGAAAATGCCTACTGCTTCCCCTTGGGCCAGCAGTTCCAGCGTGCGTTTGAACACAGTCCTATCCACCATGCCTCGGCGGATAGGAATCGATCCCATCGAGTGCATACAGTAGGCCTGCACCTTGTTTTTGAACAGTTCGCTCTTGGCGATACCCCAGATATGCCGATAGCCATAGAGGCCTGCCCATCCCAGCACTGGGTCGAGATTACTGGCATGGTTTCCAGCGATCAGCACGCCGCCGGTGCGCGGCACATTTTCTATTCCAACGATTTTGAGACGTCCGTAGAACCGAAAGAACCACTGCGCCAGCAGGCCGATGATCCAGCGCACGAGGCGCCTATCGAGGCGCTGGATGTCCAGAGGGGCCTTTGGTGTACTGGATTCCGATGCAGGTTTTGCCTCAGCCACGCGGTTCCTCCATGCGGCCGCGGTGCAGTTCCAGAATATGGGCGACGACTTCGGGGATCGTGAGGCCGTTGGTCGAGAGCCCAACGGCATCCGGGGCGGCGTGGAGCGGCGAATCTTGGCGATGGGTGTCGCGGGTATCCCGCGCGATCTGATCCGCGAGCGTCTGCGCGTAGTCGGCTTCCATCCCGCGTCCACGCAGATCCGCCACACGACGGCGGGCGCGCTCCTCTGGGCTGGCCGTCAGGAAAATCTTCAGGTGGGCATTCGGGAAGACGAC
>JAYTGR010000375.1:0-1890 GCA_043733205.1 Chthonomonadaceae bacterium | reverse complement strand
CCGGCACCTTCAGGTCCGGCCGGCCTTCCGTCAGCATGTCGCGGCTGAACTCGCTCGCCAGCACGATCAGCGTTCGATCCAGCATCCCCCGCTGCTCCAGATCCAGGATAAGCTGTGCGACCGGGCCGTCGATCTGACGTTTCAAATCCGCCATTCGCGTATTTCCATTATCATGCGTGTCCCAGTTCACAAAGGGGATATACTCCGTCGTGACCTCGACATACCGTGCGCCCGATTCCACCAGCCGCCGAGCCAACAGGCAGCCCTGCCCAAAGCGGCCCGTGTTGTACTTGTCGTAAGACTCTTTGGGCTCAAGGGTCAGGTCGAACGCTTTGGAAGCCGATGAGGTGAGCAGGCGATGCGAGTTGTCCAGGGATCGGAGCAGGGATTCTTTCTGGTAATCGCTGCCGTGGCGGATAATCGGGCTGTTCTGAACCAGTCGGTTGTAGAATTTCGTCCGGTTTTCGAACCGGGACGGCGTCATCCCCGCCGGCGGGCGAACTGCTCCTACGGCTTGATCGGGAAACGGCAGGTCGAAAGGTCCGAATTCACTGCCCAAGAAACCGGCGGTGGTGAACGCTTTCAGCTCTTCCCCTTCGCCCAGATCAAATCGCTGCCCGATATTGATGAACGCAGGCACGGCGGCGTTCTTGGGTCCAAGCGTCTTTGCAATAATTGCACCGATATGCGGCGCGGCGACCGTCTGCGGCGGCGCATAGCCTGTATGCCACTGATACTGGTGACGGGAGTGCAGAATGACACCCAGATCTCCCGCACGGTAAGAGCGTATGAGTGTTCCACGATCCATAACCCCAGCAATCTTCTCCAGCCCTTGTGAGAACTGAATGCTGCTGGCAGCGGTTGGGATCGCGGGAAAGGTGCTGAGAACTTCGCTGGCGCGCATCCCCGGCCGGAAGGCCGCATAGCGCTTCGGGTCGAACGTCTCGGTATGGGCCATGCCCCCCGCCATCCAGAGGACGATGACTGCATCCGCCGTCGGTGTAATCTTCGGCTCAGTCGCAGCCAGGAGGGCGTTTGGAACGCCCGCCACCAGCGCGGCCAGCGTCGCAGCACTTGCAGTCTTAAGAAAGTCACGACGTGTTAAATCCCGAGTATCAGTCATCAGATATTTCTCCTACATCGAAATCCCGTAAATCAGAAGTCAGTAAACCAGTTGGAACTCAGGAAGCATCACCAGCGACCAGAGCAGATCGTCCATCCCCGTTTTTGTCAGAGGAGAGCCAATCTGCTGGAGTGCCATCTGACGTTCCAGAGGCGTAGGCGGCCGGCCTAGCGCCATTTCGTACAGTGTATTTATCCGCTGCCCCGGGGAACGCGGGTCACTGCCTGCCCACAGGTCTGCCCCTTTATCCAGCATTCTCGCCAGGGTGGCGCCGTTTGTCAGCTCCAGGGCCTGCAGGGTAGTCGCTGCCGTCAGGCGCTCCGTGACGGCCTGCTCCCGGTTCGGGCGTCCCAGGGCACGCTCAAGCGGATCGGAGACCGCCAGGTCAGCACGGTGGTAGAGATACGGCGAATCATCAGTTCTGACAGAGAATATGATTGAGGCCGCACTGTTATCCTTCGCCGCGGCGCTTTTTTCCAGGGCGCCCGTGTCTGGTCCGGCCAAGGCCCGGAACCGGGTGACACCGGGCGGCAGCAGGTAGACGATCTCGGACCTGGCATGGGTGCCTATCCCGTGCGGAAAGGTTTGGTTCCCCAGCCGTATCGGCTGCTCGACGACGTTTTCATCCGTACGAATGACGCCATACCCGGTGGTTGCTGAGACCCGCTTGAGATCAGTCAGCCGGATATCTCCGTGCGGGCCGCTCACGACCGGATCGGCCCAGTCAGCCCAGTCATAGGCATACGAATTGGGGACTCCGTTTGTCG
>JAYTGR010000374.1:0-1892 GCA_043733205.1 Chthonomonadaceae bacterium | reverse complement strand
TCGGCGGCATTTCGCAACGCGCGAAGGCAAACCTGTCTTTCCGATGGCGCTGCACGATCCGGTGTTCAACGTCTCGCCGGAAGAGCTGCGTGCCAATGGCCCCCGCGCCGTGCCGGCCTTGGTGCCGGCCTCCTTCGCCGCATTTCAGAAGCGGGTCGGCGTCTGGAGCAGTCAGGGAGTCAACCGCTTCGTAGGCGGCTTTCTGCTGGATCATGACGGGTTCGCCGCGAAGACGCAGGCCAACGAAGGCGGCGCGCCGTTTCTGGGTTACAATCTCGACCAGCCCAATCCGGAGTTCTTCCACTGGATGGATCGGCGCATCTCCTACTGTAACGAGCACGGTATCGTGCCGGATATCGGCTTCGGGTGGCCCTCCGGAGGCATGTTTCAGAACTACACCGATGTGCAGCTGCGCCGTTTCTGGCTTGCGATCGTGGCCCGGTATGCGGCGATGGATGTCTCGTGGAATCTCTTTGGGGACGATGGCCAGCCGCTTCCTGACGGAACTGAGGCCCGCATCGCCGCCTTCGCTGAACTGACCCATCTGTACGATCCCGGCCGACATGCACTCACTGTGATGCGGAAAAGTCCTGTCATGCCGGACTATCGGATCATCGATGACGCGGCAGCACTCGGCGATGCGGCGCCAAAACTGAATCTCCCGCCTGTCCAGGCTGCTCCGGTGCCTGCAGTCCTGCCGGACTATCCCTGGCTCGACTACCTGTCGCTGGTGGGCGGCAGCGCGAGGGCACTGGATCTGTTCCAGGAACTCGACAAGCCTGTCGTGGTGTGGGAAGACAATGGACTGCCCGCCAAACGCGAAGCGGTCGCTCCCGAGATCACACGTCACTGGATGTGGGAGACACGGATGCGCAATGGATACTGGGCAGGCGCCGCAGACAGCATGGCGGCCGCCGACAGCGCGGATGTCAAAATGGCGGTGGACTGCGCGGCGTTCTTCCGAAAGACGAAGTGGTGGCGTCTGCAGCCCCATCCGGAGATGCTGAACGGTAAGGAGGAATCGAAGTCCGAACGCCGGCATCGTCTTAAGATCGAGGCAGACGCTCTGAAAGCGGACGCTCTCAAAGCCGCTGAGGGAGGAGCTCCTGCCGATCCCGCGAAGCCTGCCAATCCCGCGAATCCTTTTGGGCGCGACCGGCGGCCTGCCGGACCTCAGTTCCTGCTCGCCGATCCGGGAAAGGAGTATGTCGCCTATCTGGAGCGCGGAGGCCGCATCACGCTGGATCTGATCGATCTGCCCGGCCATGTACGCAACCTCTGGTTCAATCCGCGCACCGGCAAATCCCAGGGACAGCCCGATCTGGAAGGCGGCGACTTCACCGTGTTCGCCGCTCCGGACAGCGACGACTGGGTTCTCTATCTCTCCCGGCGCTGACCGCTTCTCCCAGCAGGCAGCTATCCTGAGCTTGAAAATCCCGCCTGCTGGGATACGTTCTGGTGGTGCCCCTCTGGTCAAAACACGCGATTTGTGATATGATAGACTGTCGATATCAGAGGCGGTGTGGAGACGATAGGGGTACTATGGCGACGAGCGCAGAACAACTGAAACCCGGGACACTGCTGAACGGACGCTATCAGATCACACGTCCTCTGGGACGCGGCGGCATGGGCACCGTGTTTCTGGCAGAGCATCTGCAGCTGCAGTCGGTCCTGGCGATCAAAGAGGTCTGCAGTCCGGGCGAGTCGGCAGAGGAACGGCAGACGACCCTGGAGCAGTACCAGCGCGAGGCCCGCTTCCTGGTCCAGCTCAACCATCCCAATCTGCCTAAAGTGACGGACGCTTTCGTCGAGAACGACCGCTTCTATCTGGTGATGGAGTATATTGAGGGCGTCACGCTGGAAGCGCGGCTCAAAGAGCGCGCAGGACGCCC
>JAYTGR010000373.1:0-5544 GCA_043733205.1 Chthonomonadaceae bacterium | reverse complement strand
CCTGCGCGACCTGTTCGCCCTGGCGCTGAATGTAGCCTTCATAACGTGCCTGAATCTCGACCTGCTCTCCGACGGCGCGGGCGGTCGTTTCAGCAGGCGCGCTGGCGGGGTCGATTTTGCGGGCCAGCGTGTCGAGAAGCGTATAGTCGAGTTCTGGACGCCGCAGCAGGGAGAGCAGCGAGAGGCGATTTTCCGTCACTCCTGCCGTGCCCAGCGCCTCCAGTGCCGCGCTGTCGCGGGGCCGAACGAAGGTGGTGGCGAAGCGCTGCGTCTCGCGCTCGATGGCGTCGCGCTTGGCCTCGAAAAGCTGCCAGCGGTCGTCTGTAACGAGGCCAGCCTCGCGGCCCAGCGGCGTCAGGCGCAGGTCGGCGTTGTCGTGGCGCAGGAGCAGACGGTACTCGGCCCGGGACGTGAGCATGCGGTAAGGATCGCTGACGCCCTTGGTGACGAGATCGTCGATCAGAACGCCGATGTAGCTGCCCTGGCGCTCCAGAACGAGCGGCGGGCGATCCTGCGCCAGCAGGGCGGCGTTGATTCCCGCGACGAGTCCCTGTGCCGCCGCCTCCTCGTAGCCGCTGGTGCCGTTGATCTGTCCTGCCAGAAAGAGGCCGCGCACCGTCTTCGTTTCGAGGGTCGATTGGAGCTGATCGGGAAACACCATGTCGTACTCGACCGCATAGCCGGGCCGGATCATCTCCACCTTTTCCAGGCCGGGGAGCGTGCGCAGAAACTGAATCTGAACCTCGGCGGGCAGGCTCGTGGACATGCCCTGAACATAGAGCGACGGCCCCTGCCAGGTCTCCTGCTCCAGAAAGACGGGGTGCGAGTCCTTGTCGGCAAAGCGCACGACTTTGTCTTCGATGCTGGGGCAGTAGCGCGGCCCGATCCCGTGAATCCGTCCGGCGTACATGGCAGAGAGATGCAGGTTCTCACGAATGATGTCGTGCGTGCCGTTGTGGGTATGGGTCTGCCAGCAGGGAAGCAGCGGCTGCGCCGGTTCCAGGCGTTCGCTGAGGAAGGAGAAAGGCGGGCACTCTTCGGAAGGGAACGTCAGCGTGGCGTCGAAATCGACGGAGCGCGCATCGATGCGCGGCGTGGTGCCGGTCTTGAAGCGTCCGAGGCGAAAACCGAGTCGAACCAGCGCGGCAGAAAGGCCCACGCTCCGCGCCTCGCCGACGCGTCCGCCGTGAGTCTGCTCCTCGCCGCAGTGCATGAGGCCGTTCAGGAAGGTTCCAGTGGTGACGAGAACTGCGCGCGCACTCAGTTCTGTGCCATCCGCAAGCCGCACCCCAGTAATGTGGCCGTCTTCGCCGGGTTCGCCTGCCGTGATCAGATCTTCTACCGCCGCCTGCAGCACGGTCAGGTTCGGCGTGTTTTCGAGGACGGCACGCATCTCCTGGGGATAGAGTTCTTTGTCGGCATGAGCGCGGAGCGTCTGCACTGCAGGCCCCTTGCCGGTTCCGACGAAGCGAATATGCGTCAGGGTTTTGTCGGTATTGCGCCCCATCTCTCCACCGAGAGCGTCCACTTCCCGCGCCAGATGCCCCTTCGCGGGGCCGCCGATGGAGCAGTTGCACGGCAGATGCCCGATGCGCTCCAGGTTCAGCGTGACGACCGCTGTCCGACAGCCCATCCGTGCCGCCGCCAGCGCCGCCTCACACCCCGCATGCCCTGCCCCGATCACAATCACATCGTAGTTCATCACACTTTGCTCCCACACAGATCGCCTGACCATTTCTCTCTATTCGACAATGCTATTATAGCGCAAGTTGCAGATTGCCTGCCGAGCGGGCCGATGATTCACAAGATGCTGTTGGAGGCAGCAGATTTACACCCGAAGCGAAGGTGTTCACTCCATCGTGATGGGTACGAGATTTGTCTAATCTGTTTGTAAACAGGAATGCACTGCAGAGCTATGGAACATAGTGACTGGGTTTACCTAAGACAAGCGAAAGGAGATTTATGGAACTCAAAGACAAGGTCTGTCTGATTACGGGGGGCACAAAAGGAATCGGCGCGGCGGCGGCCATCGGATGCGCGCTGCGTGGGGCGAGCGTCGTCGTCGTGGGACGGCATCAGGATACAGAGACTCTGCAGACATTGCAGCGCCTGGAAGAGATCGGCCATCCCTCTCTCTTTCTTGCTGCGGATATCGGCAAGCCGGAGGAGGCGACACGCTGTGTCGAGCAGACCGCAGAGCGGTTTGGCAGGGTGGATGTGCTGATACACTCTGCCGGCGGCCCGGTCAACGGCGGCCTATTGGCGCTGACGCCGGAGGCGTGGTATGAGGCGTTCAACGTCCATGTCCATCCGATTTTCCATCTGTGCCGTGCTGCGGTTCCGGGAATGCAGCAGCGCAAAGAGGGCGTCATCGTGCTCATCTCCTCCACGGCTGGCATCCGGGGCATCAAGACCAATGTGGCGTATCAGACGGTGAAGGGCGCGCTGCCACAGCTGACACGGGCGCTGGCTTATGAACTGGCCGACGACAATATCCGCGTGAACTGTGTTGCGCCGGGCGTCGTCCGCACAGCGTTCCATGCCCAGATGCCGGATGCGGTCAGGAAAAACAACATGGAAAATCGCATCCCCCTGCATCGTGAAGGCACTCCGGAACAGGTTGGAACGCTGATCCTGGAGATGGTCACAAACGACTATATCACCGGAGAGACCTTTACCATCGACGGTGGTCTGACCATGCGGATCGCGTGACCCTGCTGTTTGCACCTTTCCGATGGGTGTGCCAAAAATTAACGCCCTGCCGACAGCTGTCGGCAGGGCGTCATTTCATACAGAGGCGGTTTAGGCAGGCTCGGGGCGCAGTCGCTGCTGAACACGCGGCGGATCGGTGGGCGTCATCAGCCCTGTTGTCGGCGTGGTCGGCGGTTCGACCGGCGGCTGGTTCATGGTGCGTCGAATGTCGTCGGCCGTCATCTCTCCGCTGAGCAGAGCCGTGAACTCTTCACGGGTCAGGGTCTCTTTCTCCAGCAGAATCTCCGCGATCTCATCCATCTTGGCCCGGTTTTCGGTCAGGATGTGGCGGGCACGCTCGTAGCCCTGGTCGATGAAGGCGCGAACCTCCTCGTCGATCGCCCGCGCAGTCTCTTCACTGTAGTCACGATCTTCCATGACATCGCGTCCCAGGAAGGGGTTGCCGTGGCGGCGTCCGAAGCGCAGGGTGCCGAGTCGGTCACTCATCCCGTACTCACAGACCATGGCGCGGGCCACATCGGTTGCATGATCGAGATCTGCCGAAGCTCCGGTCGTGACGTCGCTGAAGACGATTTCTTCCGCCACACGTCCTCCGAGGGAGGCCGTGATGTCGTCGAGCATGTCCTGCTTGGTGCGCAGGCTCTCCTCTTTGGGCAGATACCAGGTCGCGCCACCGCTCATACCGCGCGGGATCACCGTGATCTTGTAGACAGGATCGGCGTTTGGGATCTTGGCGGCCACGATAGCGTGTCCGAGTTCATGGTAAGCTACGACGCGCAGTTTGCGCTGGCTGTTCATGCGGGTTTTGCGCTCCGGTCCCATCAGGACGCGGTCACGCGCCTCGTCGAACTCCGACATCGAGATCCGGCTCTTATCGCGCCGTGCCGCGAGGATAGCGGCCTCGTTGACGACGTTCATGATATCCGCGCCGGTGAATCCGGGCGTGAGCCTGGCCAGCGTCTCGACGTTGATGTCCTCTTCCAGCGGCTTGCCGCGCAGATGGACCTTGAAGATCGCGTTCCGGCCCAGCACGTCGGGCGCATCCACGATCACGCGGCGGTCGAATCGGCCGGGGCGAAGCAGCGCAGGGTCCAGAACATCGGGGCGGTTCGTCGCAGCGATCATAATGACGCCCGCGTTCGGATCGAAGCCGTCCATCTCGACCAGCAGCTGGTTCAGCGTCTGCTCCCGCTCATCGTGTCCGCCGCCCAGTCCTGCGCCGCGCTGCCGTCCGACTGCGTCGATCTCATCGATGAAGATGAGCGAGGGTCGATTGGACTTGGCGGTGTCGAACAGATCGCGCACACGGCTCGCGCCGACTCCGACGAACATTTCGACGAAGTCCGAACCGGAGATGTGGAAGAAGGGCACGTTGGCTTCGCCTGCAACGGCGCGGGCCAGCATGGTCTTGCCGCATCCAGGAGGTCCGAGCAGCAGAACACCCTTCGGGATCTTCGCGCCAAGCGCCTGGAACTTCTTGGCGTTCTTGAGGAATTCGACGATCTCCTGCAGCTCCTGCTTGGCCTCATCGACGCCTGCGACCTCTTCAAACGTGACTTTCGGCACGGAGTCGGTCAGTCGTTTGGCCTTGCTGCGCCCGAAGTTGAGCGCCTGATTGCCGCCGGACTGCGCCTGGCGCAGGAAGAAGACCCAGAACAGCGCGATGAAGCCAACAGGCAGCAGGATCATCGTGAGCAGCGTCTGAAAGCCTTCGCTCAAAAACGGACGTTTAAACTCGAAAGCAACCTGCTTGTTGTGCAGCAGAGCGTACAGATTACTGCGTGATTCCGGCGCATCCGGTAAGACGACGGTCGCCGTCTTGACTTCAGGGATCGCGTCTTTACCCGGCCGCAGCTGCACCGTCAGCTCATCTTTGGTGAAAACCAACTTTTCCAGTGTTTGGGGCGCATTGTCGATGCGCAGCAGCAGCTGCTGATACGTCCATGTCTCCGGCGAGCTCCCGAAGCCCTTCAGAACGCCGGAACTGAACACCAGCCAGATAACCGCCAGCACCATGATGAGCATCATATACCGAAATGCATTATTTCCCGTCTTCAATACGTCCTCCTCCGGCGTGGCACATCAGCGACGCTGGCAGTATCCGAATGCCTTACATTATAGCACAACGACCGAGCGTCCCGGTGCGATCCGGCAGCATTTCAGCGGTCTCTATCTCCAGGTCACGACGATGTAATCGCCTGCAGCCGCCTTTTCCAGCGGATCGAACGGCATTCGCAGCGCCGTTTCGTCCGCCTGCAGCCCTAACACAGCGAGTACCCTGCCTGCCGCATCAGCAAGGACAGGAAAACGCAGGCGTTCCTCGCCTCGAATCTTGCGGTCGGTAAAAATGTCCTGCAGCTTCTTTGTGCCGCCCAGTCCCTGTGGACGCATGCGGTCCCCCGGCTGCCAGGAGCGCACTGTCAGAGGTAAAGCGACTTCCTCTGAAGCGTAGATCAGCGCATTTTGTTCCGCCGAAGCCCTGTCAAAAGCCTCGGCAGGCGAATAGCAGCGTCTCGCCTCTGCCACGAGCGCGGCTTGAGGAATATCGAGATGTCCGGGCACGGCCAGTGTGCAGCGCCAGGGCAGGCCCTGCGCGGCGGGAGCCAGACGCCGGATCCGCACCGTGGTCCTGTCGATCGCGACTTCCACGCTTCCTGCATCCCCCAATGGCAGCAGCAGCGTCTCCGCCCTTTCCGCCGTCACCGCGTTCAGGACGCGCTCGGTCGCCTCCATGCTCACATCGCGCAGATCGCCGCGCACCGCTTCGATGGCACAGCGCAGGACACGTCTCCGCAGAGCGAGCGGCAGTCGCGACAGAGCCGCCGCATCCAG
>JAYTGR010000372.1:0-14199 GCA_043733205.1 Chthonomonadaceae bacterium | reverse complement strand
AGCCGATTGCGGAGAGCGGCTACAACAAAGAGGCGGAAGCCGGCACCGAGAAGTTCTTTACCCGCACCGGCGGCGGCTCTGCCATCCCCCTGACCGGCGGCGGCAACCAGAACGGCGCTACGGTTCCGATAGCAGTCGGCGCGCACCTCTCCAACCACGATACGAACACCGACAGTGAAGTCGAGATGATCAACAACCATCCGACGCAGGATCCGGTGGCGGCTGCCTTCGCGCAGGGCAGCATCGACCTGCATCACGGCGATGTCGTCATCGCGGCGATCACGAGCTGCACCAACACCTCCAACCCGAGCGTCATGCTGGCGGCGGGCCTGGTCGCGAAGAAGGCGGTCGAGAAGGGCCTGACGGTGCAGTCCTTCGTCAAGACCTCGCTCGCACCGGGCTCCCGTGTCGTGACCGAGTATCTGAACAAGACCGGCCTGCAGACCTACCTCGATCAGCTCGGTTTCCAGACCGTCGGCTACGGCTGCACGACCTGTATCGGCAACTCCGGGCCATTGGAGCCGCACTTGGAAGAGATCGTGACCAAGAACGATCTCGTGGTCGCGAGCGTCCTCTCCGGCAACCGCAACTTCGAAGCGCGTGTTCACCAGAATGTGAAAGCCAACTTCCTGATGAGTCCGCCGCTCGTCGTCGCCTTCGCGCTCGCCGGACATGTGGACATCGACATGGCCACCGAGCCGCTCGGCACCGGCAAAGACGGTTCGCCTGTCTATCTCAAGGACATCTGGCCGAGCACCGAGGAGATCGGGGATGCCCTGCGTGCCGCCAACGATCCGGAGACCTACCGCAAACTCTACCGCGACTTCGCGGAGCAGAACCCGCTCTGGCAGCAGGTGCCCAGCAGCGTCGGCAAGGTCTACGAGTGGGACACCACTTCAACCTATATCCAGGAGCCGCCCTACTTCGACGACTTCGGCATGGAGCCCAATATCGCTGCGGATGTCACCGGTGCGCGTCCTCTGGCGATCTTCGGCGACTCCGTCACCACCGACCACATCAGCCCTGCCGGAGCGATCAAGCCTTCTTCTCCCGCTGGTCTCTATCTGCAGGAGCAGGGCGTCGAGGTCCAGGACTTCAACTCCTACGGCTCACGGCGCGGCAACGACAGGATCATGATGCGCGGTACATTCGCCAACGTCCGCATCAAGAACCTCATGGTTCCTGGCGTCGAAGGCGGCGTAACGAAGTATCAGCCGGAAGGCGCACAGACCAGCATCTACGACGCCAGCATCCGGTATCAGGCGGCGAATGTGCCGCTGGTCATCTTCGCAGGGCAGGAGTACGGCACGGGCAGCAGCCGCGACTGGGCCGCGAAAGGCACCCGCCTGCTGGGTGTCAAGGCGGTCGTCGCGCAGTCTTTCGAGCGCATTCACCGCAGCAACCTTGTCGGCATGGGTGTCCTCCCACTGCAGTTCAAAGACGGCGAGAACGCTGCCTCCCTGAAGATCGACGGCACGGAGACCTTCGACATTACCGGGCTGGCCGCGGGCATCCGCCCCCGCCAGGACGCGACCCTGACCATTCACCGCGCAAGCGGCGAGACGCAGACCATTGCCCTGACCCTCCGCATCGACACTCCCATCGAAGTGGACTACTTCCTGCACGGCGGTATCCTCCCCTACGTCCTCCGCCAACTGGTCGCCGAAGCCTGATTAATCTTCACTCCTCTGACACCAGAGGGACGCGACTTTCGTCGCGTCCCTCTGCATTTTCGTTATTGGGAATGTTTCAATCGGTCGGATGGTTCCCGCGTCATGTTTTTTATGGGAATCGAAGAGCGTTGTCCTTCGCTATGCGCTTGTAAGGAAGCCCTGCGGGCACCCCGAATAAGGATGTCTAGTGAGCAGTCTACTTCGGAGTGAAGGAGGTTCCACAGCCGCAGCTGCGCTGGGCGTTGGGGTTGGAGAATTTCCAGCCGCCTTCCAGCAGGTTTTTGGTGGTGTAGTCGAGTTCCATGCCTTCGAGGAAGCGGGCGCTCTTGCGGTCTACGAGGACGGTCAGGCCGCCGATTGTGAGAATGTGGTCCCGCGCTGTGGAAGTCTCTTCGAGGGCCAGCGAGTAGGAGAGGCCGGAACAGCCCCCGCCCTTGACGCCGAGGCGCAGGCTCAGGTTGGGTTTGCCCTGTTTCGCCATGAGAAAGTTGACGCGCACGATGGCCGCAGGCGTCAGGGTGATGGTCGGGGCGGCGTTTTCGGTCAGTGTATCGCTCATATCATTTCCTCCAACGGCCTGACAGCCGCCGTTTAATACCGTTCTAACAAACAAAACGCTTGTCGATACCAGCGAGATTTTGGGCGGCGAACGCGCAGGCGTTCAGAGCAGGCCCAGTTCGAGTTTCGCACCGTCGGACATCATGTCCATTGTCCAGGTCGGGTCCCAGACCACTTCTACTTCCACGTCGGTCGCGCCGGACTCCGCGCGCGCTTTCGACTCGACCTCGCCCGGCAAGGTGCCCGCAACGGGGCAGCCGGGAGAGGTGAGCGTCATGCGGATGTTAGCGGAGCCATCTGTGTCCACATCCACGTCGTAGATGAGACCGAGTTCGTAGATACTGACCGGAATCTCCGGGTCGTAGACGGTCTTCATGGCCTCGATGATCTCATTTTTGATGATCGCGGTTTCGATCGGTGTCAATTCTACTGTCATTATTTTGCCTCCAATGGGCGGGTTGAGTGGCCGCTCTGGAGCGTCAGCGCCAGACGCTTGATGCGCTGAATCATCTCGTAGAGCCCGTTGCGTCGATTCATGCTCAGGTGCTGGTCCAGTTCCAGGCGATGCAGGAGTCCTTCGATGTCGAACAGCAGGATATGGTCGGCTGTCTGTCCATAGTAGACGCGGCGCAGGATGGCGATCAGGCCCTTGACGATGTCTGAATCGCTGTCTGCGAGAAACTCGATCACGTCGCCTTCCGGCGCGGCCTGCCTCTCCGCAATGACCCAGACACGGCTTTGGCAGCCGTGAATGCGGTTCTCCTCGGTCTTCTCAGCCTCCGGCAAAGCCGGCAGCTTGCGCCCCAGATCGATCAGAAAGCGGTACTTATCTTCCCAGTCATCGAACATCTCGAACGCGTCGGTCAGGTCGTCCGCCTGTTGTTGTTGGTTCTCTGCCATCATCTCTCTCTGTATCAGCTCATCAGTTCGCGGACTTTGTGCAGGCCGCGCACCAGGGCGTTGATCTCTTCACGGGTGTTATAGCAGCCGAGCGAAGCGCGCACGGTGGCGGTCAGTCCGAACCGCTGCAGCACCGGATGCGCGCAGTGCTGCCCTATGCGCACCGCGATCCCCTGCCGGTCTAAAAGCTCGCCGCAGTCGTTGGGATGAATGCCGTCGAGCGTGAACGAGTAGACGCTGGCCTTGTGCCGCGCCGTGCCCATCATTCGCAGTCCCGGCACCTGCCCGAGCGCGGCCGTGCCATACGACATCAGGTCGCGCTCATAGGCCGCAATATTTGCCATGCCCAGGCCCGTCAGGTAGTCCACCGCCGCGCCCAGGCCGATGCCTCCGGCGATATGCGGCGTGCCAGCCTCGAAACGGTAGGGCGGGACGTTGAACGTGGTCTTCTCGAAGGTGACGGTATCGATCATATCGCCGCCGCCCATGAAGGGTGGCATGGCTTCCAGATGCGCGTACTTGCCGTAGAGAATGCCGATGCCCGTCGGGCCGTAAAGCTTGTGCCCTGAGAAGACGAAGAAATCACAGTCGAGATCCTGGACATCGACCGCCAAATGGTAGGCGGACTGTGCCCCATCGACCAGGACCGGAACGCCGTGCTTGTGGGCCGTTGCGATCATCTCTTTGACCGGATTGACGGTGCCGAGCGCATTGGACATCTGCGTGATGCCTACTAGCTTCGTGCGCGGCGAGAGCATTTTCTCATACTCGTCCAGTAGAAGCTCGCCCTGATCGTTCATCGGAATGACTCGCAGGATCGCGCCCTTCTCCTCGCACAGCATCTGCCAGGGCACAAGGTTGGCGTGGTGCTCCATTGCCGTGATTAGGATCTCGTCGCCTGCATGCACATTTTTGCGCCCGAACGTATACGCGACGAGATTGATGCCTTCCGTCGCGTTGCGTACGAAGACGATCTCTTCGACGCGCCGGGCGTTCAGGAACTTCTGCACTTTCGCGCGCCCGCCCTCATACGCCTCCGTAGCGCGCTCTCCCAGGACATGGGAGGCCCGGTGGACATTGGAGTTGTACTCGGCGTAGTAGGCGTCGATCGCATCCAGAACCTGCTTCGGTTTTTGGGTGGTGTTGGCGTTGTCCAGATAGATAAGCGGTTTGCCGTGTACCTTTTGGGTCAGAATCGGGAAATCGGCCCGCACTTTCCAGACATCGTACTCTGTGGGCGTTACAAGGGTCTCCCCGATGCCCATTTCAATAGTCGCTGATGACATTACGCACGACCTTTCCAAAACGAACCTTTTAACGCTGTGGCAGCTGGTCCAGCAGAACCGCGTCCAGTGCCTCGCGCAGCGCCGCCACTTTGATGCGGCTGATGACATCGCCCGCGAACGCGTAGATCAGCAGGTCGCGGGCGTCCGCCTGCGGGATACCGCGCGACTGCAGATAGAACTGCTGTTCGGGATCGAGCTGGCCGATCGTCGCGCCGTGGGTGCATTTGACATCGTCGGCGAAGATCTCCAGCTGCGGCTTGGTGTTGATCTGCGCGTCGGCGGAGAGCAGCAGAGTCTGGTTCGTCTGCTTGGCATCGGTCTTCTGCGCATCCTCCCGCACAAAGATCTTGCCGTTGAAGACGCCGCGAGACTGATCGTCCATGATGTACTTGTAGAGTTCGTGGCTGTTACAGTTCGGCAGGGCATGGTCGATTGCTGTATGGTTGTCCACCAGCCGCCTGCCATCCACCAGGGAGAGGCCGTTAAGCGTGCATTCGGCATGCTCCGCTCCCAGAATCGCGTTGGCGTCATTGCGCACGAACAGGCCGCCCAGATTGATGGAGTGCGAAGAGAAGACGCTCTGCCGCGCCATCTGCACCTGCATCGTCGCGACATGATAGGCGTTGCTGCTCTCGCGGTTGAGTTTGTAATGGTCCAGATTCGCGTTCTGCCCCACCACGATCTCCGTCACCGCGTTTGTCAGGCTGACGCCTTCTCCGATACCTGCATAGCTCTCCACTACAGTCGCCTGACTGTTCTCTTCCGCCACGATGAGCGTGCGGGGCTGGGAGATCGTCGGCGTATCTGAAGCTGTCGAAACGAACAGCAGATGGATCGGGTCGGTGACGGCCACGCTTTTCGGGATATGGACGAACGCACCGTCACTCAAAAAGGCCGTGTTCAGCGCCGGGAAAGTCGTGTCGAACTTGGCATAGCGGGCCAGATGCGGTTCTATCGCAGGATGATGCGCGGCAAAGGCTTCCGCCAGACTGCTCACGATCACGCCTTGCGGCAGCGTCCCCACGGAGGACAGGGCAGGCACATAGCCGCCATCGACGAAGACCAGCACTATAGTGCCCATCTCAGGAAAGGCGAACGGAGCGATCTGGGCCGCTGTCACCGCTGTGCTTCCCGGTTTTGCATGCCGAAAAGTCGTGTCGGCCAGCGGGGCCGGATTGGTAAAGCGCCACTCTTCGTCGTGGCGGGTGGGAAAGCCGACCTCGCGGAAGCGGGAGATGGCGGCCTTGCGCAGCGGAGTCAGCCAGGAGGGACCCGCTGCAGCGTCGCGCTCGAACTCCGAGAAAGCTTCGAAGTAGCTTTCCTGCGGAGATACTGTCTGCGTACTCATTTGCGGTATCTCCTTGCTTACGCCGTGACCGGTGTCGGGGTCGTCGCGCCGGTTTCGAGCCAGCCGTAGCCTTTGGCTTCCAGTTCCAGAGCCAGCTCTTTGCCGCCCGACTGCACGATTTTGCCGTGCGCCAGGACATGGACGAAATCGGGCACGATATAGTCCAGCAGGCGCTGATAGTGCGTGATGACCACGAAGCCGCGCTCAGGGCTGCGCAGGGCATTCACACCGTCCGCCACCACGCGCAGGGCGTCGATGTCCAGGCCCGAGTCGGTCTCGTCCAGGATCGCCAGTTTCGGTTCGAGCACCGCCATCTGGAAGATCTCGTTGCGCTTCTTCTCGCCGCCGGAAAAGCCGTGGTTGACCGGCCGGTTCATCAGTTCACGGTCGATATGCAGGATGTTCAGCTTCTCGCGCATCAGCTTCAGGAACTCGACGCCGTCCAGCGGCTCCTCCTGCCGATACTTCCGCACCGAGTTCAGGGCCGAGCGCAGGAAGTACTGGTTGTTGACGCCCGGCAGTTCGACCGGATACTGAAAGGCCAGAAACAGCCCCTCCGCCGCTCGCTCTTCGGGCGCCAGTTCCAGCAGGTCTTTCCCGCCGAACAGGACCGAGCCCTGCGTAATCGCATACGCTTCGCGGCCTGCCAGAACTCCCGCCAGCGTGCTTTTGCCGGAGCCGTTCGGCCCCATGATCGCGTGAACTTCGCCCGGTTCGATCTTCAGATCGATCCCGCGCAGGATCTCCTTGCCGCCCACCTCGGCGTGCAGGTTCTCTATCTCCAAAAGTGCCATCGGTATCCTTGTCCTCTTCGAATCAAGGGGTGTTACCCCTAGTTACATACCAGATCATCCCAGAATGAAGGGGTGTTACCCCTCGCTATGCGCCTTCGGCGGATCGTCCTTCGGACGAAGCGACTTGAGAACCAGAGCAGCGCTGCTTTCAACAAGCAAAGGCTGTGTGCCCGCAAAGGCGGTCACTCGGCGCATAGCGCCTCTAGCGAAGGAATTCATTCCATCGCTTGCCATCTGGTCGCCTGTACCCGATGTTCGCACCGGTGCGCCATGTGGCTGCCATTACGGTGCTTAGAATCTAAATCTCTCTTAACCGACGCTGCCTTCGAGGCTGACGCCGAGCAGTTTTTGCGCTTCTACGGCGAACTCCATCGGCAGTTCGCGGAACACCTCTTTGCAGAAGCCGTTGACGATCATGTTGACGGCGTCTTCCGCCGAGATGCCGCGCTGCTTGCAGTAGAAGATCTGATCTTCGCCGATCTTCGAGGTCGAGGCCTCATGCTCTACCTGTGCGGTCGGGTTGCGCACATCGATGTAGGGGAAGGTGTGTGCTCCGCACCGATCGCCCAGCAGCATCGAGTCGCACTGCGAATAGTTGCGCGCACCGTCGGCCCCCGGATTGATGCGCACCAGCCCGCGGTAGGTGTTCTGACCATGCCCCGCTGAGATCCCCTTGGAGACGATGGTGCTGCGGGTGTTCTTGCCGATATGGATCATCTTGGTGCCGGTGTCGGCCTGCTGACGATGGTTGGTCAGAGCGACTGAGTAGAACTCGCCGACCGCGTTATCGCCCTGCAGGATGCACGACGGGTATTTCCAGGTGATCGCCGAGCCGGTTTCGACCTGTGTCCAGGTGATCTTGGCGCTCTCCATCGCTTTGCCACGCTTAGTGACGAAGTTGTAGATGCCGCCCTTGCCCTCTTTGTCGCCGGGATACCAGTTCTGTACCGTGGAGTACTTGATCGTCGCATCTTTCAGCGCGACCAGTTCGACAACGGCTGCATGCAGCTGATTTTCGTCCCGCATCGGGGCCGTACAGCCTTCGAGGTAGGAGACGTAACCGCCTTCGTCCGCAATGAGCAGGGTGCGCTCGAACTGCCCCGTATTGGCGGCGTTGATGCGGAAATAGGTGGAGAGTTCCATGGGGCAGCGGACCCCCTTCGGAATGTAGCAGAAGGAGCCGTCGCTGAAGACCGCCGAGTTGAGCGCCGCAAAGTAGTTGTCGGAATAGGGAACCACGGAGCCGAGATACTGGCGCACCAGTTCCGGATGCTCCTTGACCGCTTCGGAGAACGAACCGAAGATGATGCCGAGTTCGAACAGTTTGCTTTTGAAAGTCGTAGTGACGGAGACGCTGTCGAAGACAGCATCGACGGCGACACCGCTCAGGCGCTTCTGCTCCAGCAGAGAGATCCCCAGCTTGTCGAACGTCGCCAGCAGCTCTGGATCGACCTCATCAAGGCTGTTCAGAACCTTCTTGGGCTTGGGCGCGGAGTAGTAGTAGACGTTCTGGTAGTCGATCTTCGGATGGTGGACGTTCGGCCACTCCGGCTCCGACAGGGTCAGCCAGTGGCGATAGGCCTTGAGCCGCCACTCCAGCAGCCACTCGGGCTCGTTCTTTTTTGAGGAGATGAGCCTGACGATGTCCTCACTCAGCCCCATCGGAATGGTCTCCGACTCGATGTCGGTCACAAATCCGTATTTGTAGTCCTGACGCGCGATCTCTTCGAGCGTGTTCGCAGCGGTCGTCATGGTGTGTTTCCCTCGTTAGGACGATGCGGTTGTTTTAGTGCGTTCTATCGGACGCGACGGATGCAGCCGAACCGCGATGTCGGTCTGCGGTGTCTCATCTCGGCTGATCTCCGCGATAGAGATCAGTTCCAGCATCTGAAGTATTCTGGTGTTGATACGCTCCAGCGGGAGACGGACCGTACAGCGGTCGTGCTGTCCGCAGGCGTGGGCTGCGGTCTTCATGCAGTGCGTGATGGCAGGCACGCCGTCTATCGCTGCTACGACCGAGCCGATACTAATGGTTTCCGGTAGGCGCGCCAGCCGATAGCCGCCAGTCGGTCCCGGTGTCGAGACGACGAGTTGGGCACGGGCCAGACGCTGCAAAATCTTGGCGAGCAGCTCCCCCGGAATCGCGTACTGTTCCGCGATCTCCTTGGTGTTGACCGCGCGACCTGCTTCGGAGTGGGCAAGATACGACAGGGCCAGCAGGGCATAGTCCGCTTTTTTGCTGAGGCTCAGCATCGTTCACGCCTCCTCTCCGACCATTTCGGTCTCCGACTAAAGTAGTCGGATATAGTCTACCCAATAAACACGTAGAAGTCAAGTGGAAACCGAATTTCCAGGCCCTGTCTTCCTATTTGCGTGTCCCACTCTTAGTAGACAGAAAAGCACCGGTTGTGTAGACGGAAGGGTACGTTTTGTGGTATAATAACACAACTCTTACACGCTCGTCGAAAGATGTTGACACTTGTTGCGAGTCCGCCTGATGCTCGCTTTCTGCCCCTGCCCGACCTGCTCGGCCGCAGGCTGCATCCATCCCCTGAACCCGAGCGCGGCAGGCCGCAGAACCTACCCAAACAGGCTGCAAAACGGAGGAGATTGACTTTATGGCTAGTAAAGCCCCTGCGCGTATAAATCTGGAAGGGACCGGCACGAACGGTCGCGCGCCGACCGATGAGCCGACGAAACGCTCCGCCGCAGAGCGCGCGGTCGAAGAGTCCCAGATGGAGAACATCGGCTCTGTTGGCCACACCTCCTCGGAGTACAACGCCGGTCAGATACAGGTTTTGGAAGGTCTGGAGGCCGTCCGCCTTCGCCCCGGTATGTATATCGGCGGCACGGACGGTAAAGCCCTGCAGCACCTCTTTACGGAAGTCAGCGACAACTCGGTGGACGAGGCGATGGCAGGCCACTGCGACCGCATCGACGTGATTCTTGCCGCCGACGGCAGTGTCTCCGTGAAGGACAACGGCCGCGGTATCCCGGTCGACATCAACCCGCAGTACGGTATCCCCGGCGTGGAACTGGCTCTGACCAAACTCCACGCGGGAGGCAAGTTCGACAGCGGCGCCTACAAGGTTTCCGGCGGACTGCACGGCGTCGGCGTCTCCTGCGTCAACGCGACTGCCGACCGCATGGAGATCACGATCTGGCGCGAAGGCAAAATCCATCGCATCCGCTTCGAGCGTGGCGTCACCGTCGAGAAGCTGAAGGTGATCGGCAAGGCCAAGCCGGGCGAACATGGCACACTGGTCATGTGGCATGCCGACCCTGAGATCTTCGCCGATCATCAGTACGATGGAGAGAAGATCGAGCGCCGGCTGCGCGAACTCGCCTATCTGAACAAAAATCTGACGCTCACTTTCACCAACGAACGGGATCTGGCGCTGCCAGCGATCCCGGAAGGCGTCGAGCAGGAAGATATCAAGCCGCAGCCGGTACACAAGGTATTTCACTTCACCAAAGGCATCGTGGAGTATGTCGAGCACCTCAACGAGACCAAAGATCCGCTGCACAAGCCGGTCTATTTCGGCGGCGCGCGCGATACTACCATCGCCGAGGTCGCGTTCCAGTACAACTCCAGCTACCAGGACACGATCCTCTCGTTCGCCAACAACATCAATACCCCCGACGGCGGCACCCATGTCTCCGGCCTGAAGACGGCGCTGACCCGCGTGCTCAACAGCTACGCCCGGCGCACAGGCATGCTGAAAGAGAAGGACACGAACTTCTCCGGGGACGATGTCCGCGAGGGCCTGACAGCGATCGTCTCCGTCAAACTGACCCATCCGCAGTTCAACGCTCAGGAGAAGCATCGTCTCATCAACAACGACATCGAAGGCATCGTGGCGGGCATCGTCGGAGAGAAGCTGGCGGAGTATCTGGAGGAGAATCCTGCCGTCGCCAAGCGCATCATCGACAAGTCGCTGACCAGTCAGCGCGCGCGTGATGCCGCACGCCGCGCCTCCGAACTCGTAAAGCGCCAGAACGCGCTGGACGGCAACTCCCTGCCCGGTAAACTCGCCGACTGCACCGACAAGGATCCGCGCAAATGCGAACTGTTCCTGGTCGAAGGCGACTCGGCTGGCGGCCCCGCCAAACAGGGCCGTGACCGCCGCACCCAGGCTATCCTGCCGCTGCGCGGGAAGATCCTGAACGCCGGCAAGACCCGGGTCGACAAGGTGCTGGAGAACGAAGAGATCCGCGCCATGATCACCGCGCTCGGCACCGGCATCTCCTTCGGCGCCAGCGAAGAGGACGAGGATCCCAACAGCGAACTGCTGGAGACCAAAGCCGACAAGAGCCGGGGACCCAGCTACGACCTGAGCAAACTGCGCTACCACAAACTGATCATCATGACCGATGCCGATGTCGATGGCGACCATATCCGCACGCTGCTGCTCACGTTCCTCTGGTACTACATGCGCCCGCTGCTCGAAGGCGGCTATGTCTATATCGCACAGCCGCCGCTCTACAGTATCAAGGTCGGCAAGAACGACCAGTACTACGCCAAAAACGAAGCCGAGCGCGACGCCCTCCTGAAGACCTATCGCAATAAGCGCGATGTCGTGGTCAACCGGTTCAAAGGACTGGGTGAGATGAATGCGAACGACCTGGCGGAGACCACGATGGATGTGAACAAGCGCCAGCTGGCGCAGGTGCAGATCGACCCGGAGAACCTGCCTGCCGCGCTGGAGATGTTCGACATCTTCATGAGCGAAAAGGTCGAACCACGCCGCGACTTCATCGTAGCCCACGCCAAAGAGGTCACAGACGTCGACTGGCACGGTTAGAGGGCTGCGTGGCCAATCGATCATACCACGTAACGCAAAAGGAGGAGAGGGCGGCATTCGGAGGAAATGCCGCCCTCCTGCTGTGTGCCTCCAAAAACAGTTCAGGAACCGAAGAGACAGGGAATTCAGCGAACAATTCCTGACCGAAAGGCGTCTTAAAGAGGAGTGTGCCGGTGAATATCACCGGCACACTTTATGTCAAATCGGTATGCCCGAAAGGGCAGGTCTAAAATACAAATAGAGGAAATCGAGCGAACGGCCGGGAAAGAGAGCCTTATGATGGCTCGCGGTCTAGCTGGCTTTTTCCGCGTGAGACGTCCGCTCCTTAACTGCTGGAGTAATCCAGGGGCTTCCGTTGTGCGTACTGTCGTCTTGGCCGCGAAGGAGAGTTGTTTCTGTGAACGTAGATGCTATGAAACGTTGTCCTCACTATCAGATCTATTCGGAACAGTTGAAAATGGACGGCGCGCCCGCCTACCTCGCCATCCGGCGCTGTCTGCTGACGGAACGCCTGCTCCATTTTCTGGCCCCGTCCGAAGAAGGCAGGCAGTTAGAAGAGAAGATGGTGATCCATACGCAGGACGGCAGGAGGTATGCTTTTGTCGGCCCCGATCTGGAACCCGTCACGCAGCAGGCCTGTAACCGTGGGCGCTGCGAGGGACACTGTACTCCAGCCTATCTGCACACTCTGCAGCAGTTCGGAATGGCAGATCCGCTGGAAGAGGAGGTCACCTGCAGCGATCCGGACGAGAACGAAGCGGCAGACCCTGCTGTACGCGTTCCGACCGCTCTCCCGAGTTAGCGTAAGTATTCCAGCGCCCCTGGGATGCTTTTGCTGAAGCTGCCGACGATTTTTCTCCTGTTCGTCGGCATGGCTCTGTTTTCAGAAAAAAGATCCGACAGGAGGAATTCGAGTGCCGGAGCGCGAACACCCAGGAACCTCGCCGGTTACACACCCCCGTGCGGTGAGAACCGAAGCAGCCCTGTCACGATGCAGGCCCGCTATAGGAGAGATAGGCATTATGTCTGGTAACCGCTGCGCGCACTTCTCGCTGGAAATCGAGGAGCTGCGACTCCCGCACACTTATATCCCCCTCCGTGTCCCGATCCGCCGTTGTGCGCTCGCAGAGCATATGGTCGTGCTCCTCTCCCGCTCAGAAGAGGGCCGCGCCGTTGCGAATAAGCTGACGGTCGCCGCCTCCCGAGAGAATTTGGCCAGCGGCGAAAAGCAGAACTCCGAGACGATCCGTGTGGCATTCGGCCCCGATCTGGAAGCGATCCACGCTCCGGAGTGTACCGTACTGCGCTGTCAGGAAAGCTGCACCCCGAGCTACCGTCTGCTGCTGCTGGAGTTCGGTTTCGAAACGGAGGCGCAGCAGGCCCGTGAGGCTACCTGTCTGGAACTGATCGGCCGCGCCGAAGAGAGCTAGACTAACCTCCGCTCCGTCCCGCCCTTTCCAGGCGTGTGAGGGTCGCCTCCATCACCTCGTGGGTCTGTGCCTGCACCGTGTAGAACATCGCTTCGCGCAAAAGCCGCTGTGCGGGATGCGACAGCAGGTTGGCAGCGCCGCTGCTGGCCGTCACCGCTGCGTGAGCCGCGCGCAGAGCGAGTTCGATACACCAGGCGCGCACCCGCACGGCATTGGTGAAAAACTCGGGCTCCACTCCCCGGCCGTTCCACTCCTCGACCTGGCGTGCGGCCTCTTCCCTCTCTTCCGTAAGCGCCTGAGCCGCCCTCCAAATCGCAGGAATAGGACGCATTTCTGCGGTGGTCTCGAGCACCCGGATCGCCGCGTCCGCGCAGCCGAGCGGCATGGCGGTCGCGCTGAGCACCCCATTGCGGTCGCTCCGCTGCATCGTCTTCCGGTCGGATTCCGAGAGCCAATGGTCTGCCGGGATAAACCAGTCGGTCAGCGTCAGTTCCACCGTCGCGGAGGCGTTCATAGCGCACAGCGCCAGCGGTGGTGAAGCGATCAAACTCCCCCATTTGCCCTGCGGCGCGCTGAGGCTCTCGAACAGGTCCGGAAACTCTTCCCTTCGGGTGGGAGACCAGACGTAGAGAAATCGGCCATCCGGAAGCGTCGCTCCGAAAGCCACCTGAGAGATCAGTCCCCATCCAGTCACCCAGGGCGCGGTGCCCTGCAGGCGCCATCCTCCCTCGACAGGCTCTGCCCGCAGGACCGGCGGCCCTGGCCGCCGCAAATGCGCGAACGAAATGCCGCTCATCCGCCTGCCGCTCGCCAGTTCCGGCAGCAGCCGCTTCTTCAGCTCGGCGTTCGGACCATTGGCGATCATCCGCGACGGCCCATGATGCTGCGCCTGTGTAAACGTCGTGACGCCGCAGTAAGAGGCCAGAAGCTGCGTAAATTTGCGCTGAGTCGCTCCATTGGCGTCCAGCCCCCCGTACTCTTTGGGAACAGCCAGTCCGAGCAGCCCCTTCTCTGCCAGCGCCTCGAAGTTAGCGCGGTTCGGCCCCGCGCCCCGATCCGTCGCCTCCGCGTTCGGCCCCAACGTCGTTTTGCAGACTTCCCGCGCCGCTGCCAGGATCGTCTCCTCCTCCGGTGTCTGCCCTGCGCTGTCCTGCGGCACACCCGCGCCGATCGCGTCGGCGCTGCCCTGCTGTCTTCCTCTCTCCTCCGCCACGACTATGCCTCCCTTTTCCCTTATCTACGAAAGTGTACCCAAAGTCGTCTGCACGAAGCGGCTGACCATTTCGAAGCAGGCTTGCAGTACGGTGGGCAGCAGGGCAGAATCAGGCGTCGGGCAGGAGTTCGTGGACGATCATGCCCTCTTCGCGTCCGCGCAGGGCGGCATGTTCCGACCTGCCGAACGCGA
>JAYTGR010000371.1:0-1906 GCA_043733205.1 Chthonomonadaceae bacterium | reverse complement strand
AGAGGCCCGCAGCTGATCGTCGACGACGGCGGCGACGCCACCCTGCTGATCCACAAGGGCTACGATCTGGAGAACGGCAAAACCGAATGGGTCGACAGCCCGTCCGAGAGCTACGAAGAGAAGGTCATCAAGGACCTGCTGAAGAAAGTCATCGTCGAGACCCCCCGGCGCTGGCACGATGTCGTCGCGGATTGGCGCGGCGTCTCCGAAGAGACCACGACCGGCGTCCATCGTCTCTACAAGATGCAGGAGTTCGGCCAGCTGCTGATTCCCGCCATCAACGTCAACGACTCGGTCACCAAGTCCAAGTTCGACAACCTGTACGGCTGCCGCGAATCGCTGGTAGACGGCATCAAGCGCGCCACCGACGTCATGGTTTCCGGCAAGGTTGCGGTCGTCTGCGGCTACGGCGATGTGGGCAAGGGCTCCGCGCAGTCGCTCCGCAACAACGGCGCCCGTGTCATCGTCACCGAGATCGACCCCATCAACGCCCTGCAGGCCGCGATGGAAGGCTACCAGGTCGCTACCGTCGAGGACACCCTCGGTATGGCTGACATCTATGTCACCTGCACCGGCAACGTCGATATCCTGACCTACGAGCAGCTTTCCAATATGAAGGATCAGGCCATCGTCTGCAACATCGGCCACTTCGACAACGAGATCCAGATGGACCGCCTCAACACCGCCGAGGGCGTCGTGAAGACCAACATCAAGCCGCAGGTCGACATGTACACCTTCCCGAACGGTGACAGCATCTATATGCTGGCGGAAGGCCGTCTCGTCAACCTGGGCTGCGCGACCGGCCACCCGAGCTTCGTGATGTCCGCCAGTTTCTCCAACCAGACGCTCGCTCAGATCGACCTGTGGAAGAACCGCGACATCTACGAGGTCGGCGTCTATGTCCTGCCGAAGAAACTGGACGAGGAAGTGGCTCGCCTGCACCTCGAAAAAGTCGGCGCGAAACTGACGGTGCTCTCCACCAAGCAGGCCGAATACATCAGCGTGTCGAAGGACGGTCCGTACAAGGCCGACACCTACCGCTACTAAGTCCGACGCTTGCGGTTTCGCAACCGTCCGAGGCACAGACGATTTCCGTCTGTGCCTCTTTTTCACATTTAAAATTTTTGCACGCTCGTTATACTGCAATAGGAACTTTACCCTCTTGCGAAACGGATAAGGAACAGAGGCATTCTGTATCTGCCCATAGAGAAAATAAAATTGCAGTCTCCGACTATCGAAATTTTAGAGCGAGCGCCATCTACGATGGACGCGGCGCGGGAGCGGCTTCAAAAGGGAGATGTGCGCTTTGAAGGCGGGAGGCCAGCCCCGTTTGCCGGTCTTCTGGCCCGGGAGCAGACGGCGGGGAGAGGACAGCGGGGGCGCGTCTGGAACTCTCGCCCTGACGCCAGTCTCTGCGCTACCTTCTACTTTTGGCATGGGCTCGATCTGCCTGCGGAACTCGGAATGGCCGCCCTGCTGGCAGGCGTCGCGGTCGCGGCGGCGCTGAAAGTGGAGGCTGCCGTCTGCGGATCGACAGCGGATATCGGTCTAAAATGGCCGAACGATATACTAATCAACGGTAAAAAGGCGGGCGGCATCCTGATCGAAACGGCGCGAACGCCGGAAGGTCAGACCGTCGCCCTCATCGGGATTGGGCTCAACATCGGTGCGGGTGCCTTTCCTCCGGAACTCGCCTCTGCCGCAACCACCCTCGAAACCGCCGGCATCGTCGGGACCGATCCGACAGTATTGGCGCAGAATCTTGCCCAGGCGTTGGCGGAACAGGCTGGTCAGTTCCGTCAGGAAGGCCGGACCGAGCTTCTAAAGCACTGGCGAGCACTGGACCGCACATCTGGACGGCGCTTTCATGCCGAGCACAACGGTGTTCCGATTACTGGAATTGCGG
>JAYTGR010000370.1:0-5569 GCA_043733205.1 Chthonomonadaceae bacterium | reverse complement strand
GCTCTCCCACACTTCCAGCAGGCAGCGCATCTGCTCTTCCCGTCTGGCGAAACACCACCGAATCCTACTTGTGGAAGAGCCGGTCTTTGCGCCCGACGAAACTCAGAAGCCTGACGCCATCGTCAGCGAAGCGCTGCCCAATTTGTTCGT
Source organism: Chthonomonadaceae bacterium (assembly GCA_043733205.1). GTDB lineage: Bacteria > Armatimonadota > Chthonomonadetes > Chthonomonadales > Chthonomonadaceae > JANXLO01. The sequence goes on along the minus strand of JAYTGR010000370.1, from coordinate 5,419 downwards.
GCTGACCCCGCGCGCTGCCTACATCGGAGTCATCGACGAGCGGCTCGACTACGACCTCATTGCGCAGATGGCAGAGGCATATCCAGAGGTTCAATTTTTGATGTGCGGCCCTGTCGTCAAGGTGGATCCTGCGCACCTCCCTCAAAGCCCGAACCTGCACTATCCCGGTCAGCAGGCATATTCCGATCTGCCGCGCATCCTCAAAATGTGTGACATTTGTATCATGCCTTTCGCCCAGAACGATGCTACCCGGTTTATCAGCCCGACCAAGACGCTGGAGTATATGGCAACCCATCGCCCGTGTCAAGGCCAGAGTAAAACTTTCCAAATCGCCGAAGTAAAAGTTTCCATTCCGGATGTCGTGCGCTTCTACAGCGACATCGTCTATCTGGCCGAGACACCGGACCAGTTCCTGAAGCAGGTCGCGGCGGCTTTCGATGAGCCGTCTCACGAGCGTGCCCGCCGGCGTCAGCGGGAAGAGAAGATCCGGGCGGAACAGGCGTGCGATGCGATCGCGGACAATATGGAGACCCTGATGCAGAAAGAGTGGAGCCAGACTCCCGCAGGCAGGAAGCAGCGTACGCAGGATCTTGCCGCAGCCCTGCCCGCAGCATCCGGCAAAACGTTTCCGGCCAGGCAGTCCTTCGAGCGGAGCTCGACTTACAGCAATACAGCCGCCGGCGGCATAGGAGGAGGCGAGTAAGATGTCTGGACGCATCACTTCAGACGAGCGGGTCGTGATTCTGGGCAGCGGCCCGACCGGCCTGGGAGCGGGATACCGCCTGCTAGAACTCGGTCACGAGAACTTCCCCATCTATGAGCGTGGCAGGTCAGGCAGGAGGTCTCGCGACCTCCTGCCTGGACGCGCAGGGCTTTACGTGGGACATCGGTGGGCATGTCCCGTTTTCGCACTACGCCTACTTCGACCGGCTGATGGACAAAGCGCTGAACCCGCCTGCCGGTCCCGGCTGGCTGACCCACGAGCGCGAATCCTGGGTATGGATCGAAGGCCGTTATGTGCCGTATCCGTTTCAGAACAACATCCGCTACCTGTCTGAAGAGACACGCTGGAAATGTCTGCAGGGGCTGACCCAGCTCTATAAGCAGCCTTCTCAAGGGCGCCCGCGGAATTTCCGGGAGTGGATCGATGCGACCTTCGACCCAGGGCTGGGCGAAGTCTTCATGATCCCCTATAACTTTAAAGTGTGGGCCTATCCCGGCGAAGAGATGCTGGATGTATTTTCCAGAAGAGAACTGTCCCTTCTATCGTGTGACGGTGTTCAGCAACTACAGCCTGCAGAACGTGCCGGATATCGCCACCCAATGGAGTCTGATGGCGGAGGTCAGCGAATCCCACCACAAGCCCGTCGATGTGGAGAAGGTGATCGACGACACGATCGAAGGCATGTTCGCCACGAAGCTGATCCACAAGCAGCACGATGTGCTCTCGACCTGGGCTTACCGGGCGCATTACGGCTATCCTACTCCAGCTCTGGGACGGGATGCGGCTCTGAATGCCATCCATCCGGAACTGGAAAAGTGCTATCTACAGCAGAGGCCGCTTCGGAGGCTGGAAATACGAAGTCAGCAATCAGGACCATAGCCTGATGCAGGGGGTGGAACTGGTAAATAATCTCAAGCTGGGAGTGCCGGAAGTCACCTACTGGTTCCCCAACACCGCCAACAACATGACTTATGCCAAGCGCGGGTAGGGCAGATCCCCTGATCTTTGCTGGGGAGAGGCGCATAGACACAATGCGCCTCTCTTTTTTCGTCTTCGGACTTGGGAAGAGAAAGCGAAGCGTCCTGTCAGATGCGGGAACATTTACCGGCCTTGGATACGACTAAGAGAGTACAGTCACAATTTCGATCCGCTGTCGTTATTGGAAAGTGTGTAAAACACCTGGAGGCCCTGGCGCCTCGCAGGAACCAAGGAGTTTACAATGAAACCAACTACTATAATTGCCACTCTCGCCGCTGCGGCTGTATGCGCCGTCAGCATGAGTGCGCCGATCGTCGCCAATGCGCAGAATTCGAGCCGTCAGCAGAAAAACAAGAACCAGTGGCGGAACCTCGCCTACGGCGCTGGTGCGGCCACGGCCTACGGCCTGATCAAACATGACAAAACCGTGACGATCTTAGGCGCGGCGGGAACGCTCTACTCGCTCAGCCGATACGAGCATGACCGCAAAAGCCAGAGCAAGACCGACCACAACCGCGCGGCTCTCTACGGACGATCTTCGTATTACCAGGGCGGACATCGCTATATCCGACACACCGTCAACCGCCATGGCCAGAAGTACTACACCTATCAGCGTGGCTGACCGATCCTGTCTTTAAGAGACATACACGGGCAGGCAGGAGAAATCCAGCCTGCCCGTTCGCCGTCACTACGGCTGGAGAGGCCCCTGCACATTCAGGATCTTACTCAAGGGGCTCAGGCGCGCCAAAAGCGATACGCAGCGGGATCTGGTCGTCCGTGCCATGCAGCCCTCCGATCTCCACGATGCGTCCATGTTTCTGGTTCATGACATCTACGGCCTGCGCAAGTCGATCCTGCTTCGCATCTTCCTCAAAGAGCGATAGGGTCCGGTCTTTCTCCAGCAGCAGTTTCCCGAACGTGATGCCCACATAAAACGGTTCCGCGTCTGGCGTAAGATCGGGGATGGCGTCCAGGAGGGGCCGCAGAATCTGCATCCAGATCCTGTCGTCGTTCGTGTGGAGATGCCTGGCACTCTGCTGTGTCCAGATCCAGTCTTTCCTTGCCCCTCTCAGCCCTCGAAACTTTACCGTCACATGAACCGCGCTCGCGGTCTGTCGGCAGCTCTTGAGCCGGGTGAGCGCTTTCCGGGTGAGTTCCAGCAGGATCCTGTATGCCCCCTCTCTGGAGCGATGCTGCGGCGCCAGGACATTGCTGTGGCCGACGCTCTTCTTAGGCTGGTCCGGTGGGGTCTGCATCGGCTGGTAATCGCACTCATGGGAACCGCGCAGCATGTAGTACCACCGCGCCCCGATGACACTCCCCCACACGCGGCCAAGCTCCTCCGCCGAGGCATTCCACAGGGCCTCGGTCGTGAGGATACCGGCCTCTCCTAATCGCCGCTTCATAGACGGGCCGACGCCGGGAAGATCGGAGAGTTTGACACCGAACAGCGCCTCGGGAAGGCAGTGGTCGTCCCAGACCGTGAGGCCGTCAGGCTTCTTCGTTTCTGACGCCACCTTCGCGAGGAACACGTTCGGCGCGATCCCAACCGAGCAGGTCATGAGCGCCCCAAGGTCGCGGGCGAGCTGGGTCTTCACGCGCCCCGCAAGCGCAGTCTCTTTTTGTGGGGACTGGCAGAGAGACGGCACCCGACACGCCACCTCGTCAATCGACAGGGGCCGGATGCTCACGAAGTGGTCATGGAGCGCCTTCAGGAGCCGCGCGTGATATTCCAGGTAGAGTTTAGGGCGGGCTTCCACGATCTGCACGCCAGGACAGATCATGCGGGCTGTCTGCACCGCCGTGCCAGTCCGAATCCCCAGCGCTTTCGCCTCATGGCTCACTGCGATCGCGCAGGTATGGGTCGTCAGCACGGGAACCACGATCGTCGGCTTGCCCCGCAGGGCTTCCACCTCCTGCTGCTCGACCGAGCAGTAGAAGGAGTTCATGTCGAGAAAGAACCGGCGGGGTACTGCGCTAAAGTCTGGAAACAAAGAGTTCATGGCGCGGCTCCAGCTCAGAATGTAGATATAAAGGTGTAGAATATTGACTACATGAATTATAGCATACTGACGGACGGACTTTGTTTATGTTCCGGCGACTTTTTCTCCTCTATCGGCGTCAGGAAGGAAGCGGCCTCTTTTCCGTCAACGATCTCAGCGGGCGCAGCCGCTGCCGTGCTCCGTCACCACGGCGGAAACCTCTGCCGGAACCCTGCATGTTCGGAGCAGGCCCGTCCCTGCCCTGCTTGAAAGGATACCGATGCATTTATTTTTCAGCATTGTACCGGGCAGGCAGGAGAACACCTGTCTGCCCGTCGAACTGTAGAACAGTTCCTAACGATCTTTAGTTTTCCCAAGGAGGGACTGCTATGCTGGCTCGTGTACTGTCAAGTGCTGTACTGGGTATCGATGCCTACCTGGTGACAGTCGAGGTCGATGTCAGCAGCGGACTTCCCATGATGTCCATCGTAGGGCTGCCCGACGCGGCGGTCAATGAGAGCCGCGAACGGGTGCGCGCGGCTATCAAGAACAGTGGCTTTCTCTTCCCTTACGACAAGAGGGTCACCATCAATTTGGCTCCGGCGGACGTGCGCAAAGCCGGCCCCAGTTTCGATCTGCCCATCGCGATAGGGCTGCTGGTGGCGACCGGCCAGCTCTCCGGCGAGAACCTCGACGGCACACTGCTGATCGGAGAGCTGTCGCTGGATGGCGGCGTACGGGCCGTCACGGGAGCGCTGCCTGTTGCCATCGGAATGCGCGATCGGCGCGAGACGCGCCTCTATCTGCCCGCCGGCAACGCCCGCGAGGCGGCGGTAGTCGAAGGCCTCGATGTTTTCCCCGTAACCACGCTGGCCGAGGTGGCGCGCGCGCTGGCAATGCCGGAGACCCTGGACCCTCTGCCCCACGATCTCTCCCTGCTGACGGCCAATTCCAGCCAGTACAAGCACGATTTCGCCGACGTCAAAGGCCATTCGACAGTGAAGCGGGCGCTGGAGGTGGCGGCCGCCGGCGGGCACAATGTGATCCTGATCGGCCCGCCCGGCAGCGGCAAGACCATGATGGCGCGGCGTCTGCCCTCGATCCTGCCGCCGATGTCGATGAATGAAGCGCTGGAGGCAACGCGGCTTTACAGTGTCGCGGGCATGCTGTCGGCGGAGACTTCTCTGGTGAGTTCGCGCCCATTCCGCTCGCCCCACCACACCGTCTCGACCGCCGCTCTGGTGGGAGGCGGAGTCGTGCCACGCCCCGGCGAGGTGAGCCTCTCGCACCACGGCGTTCTCTTCCTCGACGAACTTCCCGAGTTCAATCGCGATGCTCTGGAAGTGCTGCGCCAGCCCCTGGAAGACGGCGTCGTCAGCGTCTCCCGCGTCAGCGCCTCGTATACCTATCCTGCCGAGTTTTGTCTGGTCGCCGCCATGAATCCCTGTCCCTGCGGCTATTACGGAGACGTTTATCGCCTCTGCAGCTGCAACAACACGCAGGTGCAGAAATATCAAAAAAAGATCTCCGGCCCGCTTTTAGACAGGATCGACCTGCATATCGAAGTGCCGCGCCTCTCGGAGGAAGAGCTGCTGCAGTCGCAGTCCGGCGAAAGCTCCGCCGCTATCCGCGAGCGGGTCTGCCGCGCCCGTGCCCGCCAGACCGAACGCTTCTCCCATCCGCTGCCTGTCCTCGATCCGCCCTCCGATCCTACCGCCCCTCCGCACCCTGCCGA
>JAYTGR010000369.1:0-1909 GCA_043733205.1 Chthonomonadaceae bacterium | reverse complement strand
TCAGCCGCGGCGTTCGATGATCGAAACCGGGTCGAGGCGATGCAGGCGCAGTCCAATGGTGACAACGGCGACGAGCGTGATGGCAAAGGGCAGGGGCAGCGTAAAGAGGAATGAGGCAGGATCCAGCGGATTGAGCAGCAGGCCGCGCGGAACGAACAGGCCGAATTTCAGGGCCTCCAGCAGCCCGATGGTCAGGATGCCGCCCAGCAGCCAGCCGAAGAAGCAGAGAAGGATGGTCTCTCCCAGCGCCCGTCGGATCAGCTGTGAGCGCGGATAGCCAATAGCCGCGAGGGTCGCGATCTCCGGCAGACGCTGGGTGAAATAGATATTGAACAGCAGGCCGCAGACGAACGCGATCGAGAAGACGATGATCGTCACCACCAGGTTGAGGATCAGGTAGAGGTTCGCCAGGGCGCTCTGCGTCTCTTTTACCAGGCTGGAGTAGCGCCATACGCGGGCATCCGCCTTATCGACCGTGCGTTCCACCGCGTCGTCGAGCCGTTCCTGCGCGGCGACATCGCGTGTGGGCGCAAATGCCAGATAGCCTGTCCAGGTGAAGGGAGAGTTTCCGTCCACGAAGGATCTTGATGTCAGCCCCAGCCAGTGGGAGCCTTGCAGCAGTCCGACCAGTTTCACCCGCACCGGCGCGTAGTTGTCTTCGGATGCCGGATCCAGGAGCGCATCCCCCACTTTCAGGCCAAGGTTCCGCGCCACTTCTTCGGATATGACCGCCTCCGCCTGCCCTTCGGCGGGCAGATGGCCCTGGGAAAGCCGGATCGAACAGCGTGCGAGAAATTCGGCACGGTCCTCGGGCGCCAGGCCGAAAACAGGGAAAACCATCTTGCCAAAAATAGTCTTGACGCGCACGGTGTAGGAGTGGGTGGGCGCGAGCCTGCCCAGCTCCGGGAGGCGCTGGATACGTGCCACTTCGGCCGCGTCCAGAGTCAGCGCATTGCGGGGGATCAGGCCGGTGCAGTACCGGTTGTAGCCGTAGAGAGTGAAGACGGTGAGGTCGATGGAGCGGATGATGGTGACGACACTGGAGACGAGAGTGACCGCCACGACGATGACGAGCGCGATCGGCAGCACGCGCACGAAGTTGCGCCGCAGAAACAGTACCGGACTGAGCGTAGGGTTCATCCGGCCGATGCTTCCAGATGCTGCGTGTCGTTGAACAGCAGCAGACGGCGGAACATTCCGGCCGCACCCTCTTTTTCCTCGATGATGCTCAGCGACGCGTTCTCGAAGAAGAGGTGACGCATCGAGATCATCGGCGCTCCCAGAGCATCGCAGATCAGGACACGCAGGCTGCCGCCGTGCCCTACGACAGCGATCCGCTCCGCTTCCCCGCTTTCCGTGCGGATGATCGCCATGGCGGCAATCATTCGATCCCAGACCTCTTCAAGCGTCTCTGCCCCCGGCGGACGATGGAGGAAGGGATCGAGACGGTAGTTCACCAGCAGCGTTCCCTCCCCGCGTGCCACGATCTCTTCCATCGTCAGACCTTCCCACTCTCCGAACTTTATCTCCCGCAGTTCCGGCAGGGTTCGTACGGCAAGTCCCAATGGCTGCGCGATCGCCTCGGCCGTGGCCCTGGCTCGGCTCAGGTCACTCGACCAGACGATTTGAGGCGGCAGCGGCATAGAAGCGATGCGAGCCCCGATGCGTTCGGCCTGCTGCTTCCCCAGATCCCCGAGCGGCACGTCCGTCTGTCCCTGCATGCGCATCGCCTGATTCCAGGCGGTGACACCGTGCCGTACAAGGCAGAGCCTACGGATGCCGGATACACTCACTGTCCGATCTGTCTGCCTGGCACCGTGGGGCCGCCGGGCGCAGGCTGCGCCGTGACCTCTTTGTAGCCGGCGGGCGGAGTCCAGACAAAAAGACTGTCCGGTATTTTCCCGTTCAC
>JAYTGR010000368.1:0-5584 GCA_043733205.1 Chthonomonadaceae bacterium | reverse complement strand
CGACCGCGATCCGCATCATTAAACTGCTGGACATGACCCAGACCACTCCGGGCCTGGCGCTGCCGATGACCAATCAGACCCCGATCGATAACCATATCTACGAACCGGCCGCCCAGATTCCGTAGCGGCCAGGCCATACCGCAGGGAAATCAGCGCAGCGGGTGATGGCGCTTGCAGAACGCAGGCCAGCGGCCTTTGCGCCACTTGAGGGCTTCGTCTGCCATAGTGTCCATTTTCGCTGCGCAGAGGGCGGCATAAACGGCTTTCCAGCTGGAGCCGAAGGCCTGGCGGGCCAGCCAGTAAGCCAGTTCGAAATCCAGGGCGGCACCGGGAACACGACGGTCGGCCAGGAGGCCATGCACCTGCACTGTGCGGGATTTCGAGAGGTAGTAGGAGGGGGATGCCTGGCGTGAAGTCGCACGCAGCCACTCTACGGTGAAGGGCAGTCCACCTTCCAGTCGATAGCCGAGGCGAGGCGCCAGCAGCGCCAGTCGCCCTTCCAGCTCTTCCTGAGTGCGGTGACCGGGCGTATTCAGGAAGGTCTCCCACATCACATTGGTCATCTCGGTTTTCGCGGCACGACGCTGCACAAGATCTTCGCAGCACTGGTCGTAAACACTGCCCCAGTGCGTATCTCTCCACGCTTTGGCCCTGACATGGACTTCGCCCAAGCCACGCTTTTCCAGTTCCTTGTCCACGATCCCGCCTCGGTGCGGGTCGTCATAGAGACGCGGCAGACCGGAGCCGAAACCGTGGGCGTAGTGGGCGAGTTCGTGCGCCAGCGTCTCATCCACGACATAGACGGGCACATCGGGATTCGCGTACAGCAGGTTGACCATGATGTGGCTGACACCGTTTCGGGAGGTGATCGAACCGAATCGACGCTGTGCCCGTGCTCCAAAACGCACTACGATGGGATAGCCCTGCGCTACATCAGCGAAATGGTTCTCTCGCAGCAGCCGCACTCGCTCTTCCAGCCAGCGCACATCCCTTGGCGTCGCACTCTGCTCCGAAATATCACTGCCTTCCAACATACAGACTCTCTCCTTTGTCTGGCTTGCTTCTTTTCCGTCAGGCTGTGACCGGATGCGGCAGCGGTTTGCCGAGCAGGCCGCAGACGAGATTCGCCGCCGCCAGTTCGGCCATGCGTGTGCGTGTCGCCCTCGAGGCTGAGCCGATATGGGGCAAAAGCGTCACATTGGGAAGGGACAGCAGAGGATCGCCGAGCGGCAGCGGTTCGATCTCGAAGACGTCCAGTCCCGCGCCTGCGATCGTGCCCGCTCGCAGCGCCTCAGCCAGCGCGGCCTGATCCACCACCGCGCCCCGCGCCGTGTTGATCAGCAGCGCCGAATGCCGCATCTTCGCCAGCTCCGCCGCCCCGATAAAATGACGCGTAGAAGCGTTGAAAGGGAGGTGAAGCGAGACGAAGTCGCTGGCCGCCAGCAGCGTGTCGAGATCCACCTGCTGCGCCCCAAAATCCCGCTCGGCTTCCGGATGCGGCCGGCGGGCGGTATAGACGATCTTCATCTGAAAACCATGTGCCCGCCGTGCCATCTCGTACCCGATCCGCCCCATGCCAACAATGCCGAGCGCGGCGTGATGCACATCCGGGCCGGTCAGCAGCATCGGAGACCACGTGCGCCACTCACCCGACCGGGCATAACGTTCCGCTGTGACGAGGTTGCGTGCGGCCGCGAGCAGCAGCGCGAACGCCAGATCCGCGGTCGTCTCCGTCAGCACTCCCGGCGTGTTTCCGACTGCGATGCCGCGCGCCATGCAGGCCTTCACATCGACATTGTCGTATCCGACCGCCATCTGACTCACGACTTTCAGATGCGGCGCACCGTCCAGCAGTTCCGCATCGATTCTGTCTGTGAGCAGGCAGAGCAGCCCCTCGGCCTCCGCTGCTTTCGCCCGCAGGACATCCTGGGAAGGAGGCATCTCCTCCGGCCAGACCTCGACCTTCGCGATCTCACGCACACTCTGCAGTGCCGCTGCGGGCAGTTCTCGTGTTACAAATACTCGCATCCTCGCTGTCAACTCCCTCGCGTAGAATTGGGGAACAATTTTGCCGCATAAACCGTTCTGGAAACATTGCTAACTGGAAAACGAACGCTCTGCTTAGGAGCCCGCCCACGCAGAAGACGGATCGGCCTATGTGACCTCTCACCGATCCTTCTCACCCTCGGATCAGTCCTAAAAGGTCCGTTCCACACAGCCCGCTATTGAAACTCCTCAGTATCGGGCTGTGTTCGCGGCGGGACGACCGAGAATGCTTTCCGCAGCGGCGGCGGCAGACTGCTGCATAAAGCCGAGTTCGCTGCTGACCGCGACGAAACGCCAGCCCTCCTCGATGCGGCGCGTGGCAGCCGCAGGGTTCGAGACATGGATACCGGGCGCGATGCCGTGCCGGTTCGCGGTTTCGCGCAGATGCTTTAGCGCGGCGACGAATTCGGGATCATTGGAATCCATGTCGGGAGTCTTGTGCATGGAGGAGAGCAGGTCGTTGGGTCCGACGAACATCCCATCGATGCCAGGGACGCTGAAGATGGCGTCGGCATTCTCGACGGCCTGAATATGCTCCGCCTGCACGATCACCAGGATCTCGTCGTTGGCGCGGCGGTAGTACTCCGCCGAGCTGCCTCCGAAGTTCATCGCGTGCAGACTGCCTCCCACACTCCGCTCCCCGACCGGCGGATACCTGCAGGCGGACACCGCGCGTTCCGCCTCTTCAACAGAGTTGCACATCGGAAACACGATCCCAAACGCGCCGTTGTCCAGACACCGCTTGACGTTTTCCAGACTGTTGAAAGGCACCCGCGCCAGCGGCACGCCCCCCGCATCCGCGATGGCTCCGAAGATGAGTGCTGCCGTCTCCCAGTTGACAGGACTGTGTTCGATATCGAGCGTCAGCCAGTGAAATCCGGTGCGCGCCATGTACCGCGCCGCCAGCGGACTCGCCAGCGACAGCCAGGTTCCGACCTGCGGCTTCCCCTCCCGCAGCGCTGCTTTCACGGGATTGTTTCGCATGCTATCTCTCCTTTATTTGCCTTGACTCGGTGCCGACCAAGAGTACACCAGCCCTTCTGTAACGATGCATGATCGCACGCAGCCTGGTGACGTTCATCGCTGTCCTCCCTGCTTCCCTCGGCAGCAAATACTGCTCCATCATTCAACATCTGTTTCCTGACTCCTGCTTATGAAACCTGTTCAGGTCTGCGCTCGCTTGGCTTTTCTCGGCAATGAATTGCCGTTCTGATACGGGCAGTCCGCCTGCGCGGACTCGAATGCGTTGAGTCCGCGCAGGCGGACTGCCCATTTTAGCGCGGGATTTCAATCCCATGAATACATTCAAGACAATATTTCATAAACAGAATCCACCCCCGTCGCGGCATGCAAAGACGGCGTCAGGCCGGACGGGGCACCCGCAGGTTCGGCGAGTTCCAGACAGCGGGGTTGCAGATATTGTCGGGAAGACGGCCCTGCATCAGGTCGAGGATCGATTGGGCGGATTGGCGGCTCATCTCCACCGTGGATTCGGCGGCGTTGAAGGCGTTGTGCGGGGTCAGAACGCAGTGCGGCGCGTGGCGAAGCGGGCTGTCTGCCGGGCAGGGCTCTTTCGCATAGACATCGATGGCGGCTCCGGCGATGATGCCGCCTTGCAGCGCGGCCAGCAGGTCGGCTTCATCGACCAGGGTGCCCCGCGCCGTGTTGATAAAATAGGCGGTCGGCTTCATCTGAGCGAACCGTTCGGCGTTGAACATTTTGACCGTCTCCGGCAGGGAGGGCGCATGCGCCGAGACGTAGTCGGACTGCGCCAGCAGCTCTTCAAGCGTGACGAACTCGATGCCCGGAGCGGCTTTGCCGCTGGCCTGAAGGATAGGGTCATAGGCCAGAACACGCATCGAGAACCCTTTCGCCCGCTGTGCGACCGCCTGGCCGATCCGTCCTACTCCGACCAATCCGAGCGTCTTACCATAGACCAGCACGCCCCGAAACTCGTCCCAGCCGCCGGACCGCATCATGGCGTCGGATTCCGGCAGACGGCGTGCGATCCCCAGCATGAGCGCAAAAGTATAGTCGGCGACGGCCTCGGTCATTGCGCCGGGCGTGTTGGTCACCACGACGCCAGCCTCTGCCGCTGCGGCCATATCCACAGCATCCGTTCCCACACCGCACCGCGCCACGAGTTTCAGCTGCGGACAGGCGGCAAAGACCTGCGCGTTGTAGGGCTCACTCGATGCGATCACCGCGTCACAGCCCTGCAGCATCGAAATCGCCTCCTCTGCCGAAAACGGTCCGGGACGCAGGGAAGGCACCGCCTCGCAGCCTGCCGCCTCCAGCGCGGCCTGCGCAGCCTGCCCGCTCACCCAAAAAGCCCGCGCCGATGTCAATACTTTCCATGCCATTCCGTCTGCCCACCCTTCATCTGCGAACGTGTTGGGGCTATTATACCCGACGGCCATTGGCATGTTTCCGACTCGTTATTTATAGGTTTCCCCCGGCGCGTAAACGGATGTCTTCCGGCAGGGCATGCTATAACACAGCGACAAAACGCTCGAATGAGAGAGCAGAAAGCGTTGTCCTCACCGCCAATGGGAACATTGCAGCCTGGACGAAGGGCAAAGCGATCTCCCTGGCACAGGCTCTAAATCTCGTTCAGGAAGAGTTCGAAAGCCGCTAGGGCGCGCTCCGCTTTTTTGCGGCCTTTCTCACGTTTATCGCGGATCGGGGGGCCGGGCAGTTCCGGCACCACGCCCCAATTGGAGTTCATGGGGGAGAAATGCTTGGGATTCGTCTCGACCAGATAGTGGCAGAGGGAGCCCAGCACCGTTTCGCGGGGCGGCACGGCGGGCGGCAGGCCGACAGACTGCCGATGCGCGTTGAGCCCGGCCAGCATCCCGATCGCAGCCGACTCCAGATAGCCCTCGACACCGGTCATCTGTCCGGCCAGGAAGACGCCGGGATGCGCGCGCAGCTGGCAGGTCAGATCGAGCAGACGCGGCGCGTTGACGTAGGTGTTGCGGTGCATTACGCCGAAGCGGATAAACTCCGCGTTTTCCAGGCCGGGGATCAGGGAGAGAATGCGCCGCTGCTCGCCCCACTTCAGCCGTGTCTGAAAACCCACCAGTCCCCAGAGCGTGCCTTCCCGGTTCTCCTGCCGCAGCTGCACCACCGCGTAGGGCCGCCTGCCGGTGCGCGGATCGACCAGGCCGATCGGCTTCATCGCGCCGAACGCCAGCGTCTTCGGCCCGCGCCGTGCCAGCTCTTCGATCGGAACGCACATCTCGAAGAAAACCATTTTCTTAGCGTCGTCGCCCTGCTCGAAATCGTGCAGAGGGGCCAGTTCCGCCTCCGTGATCGCCTTCCAGAACGCCATATACTCGTCTTTTTCGAAAGGGCAGTTCAGATAGTCGGCGCTTTCGGTCGGCGCGCCCGCGCAGCCCACGCCGTCCGGCTCGCCCTCCCCCTCCGCTTCCAGCGTTTCCATTTCTCCTGCAATGGCGGGCAGGTTGGCGCCTTTGCCCCGGCGCGAGGCGCGAAAAACCTTGCTCATGTCGAGGCTGTCGAACGTCACGGTCGG
>JAYTGR010000367.1:0-1915 GCA_043733205.1 Chthonomonadaceae bacterium | reverse complement strand
GAGCTGCCTTCCAGATCGAACACATGCAGGCGGTCCGCGCCGGACTCCGTCAGATAGCAGCGCCCCTGCGCGTCCTGAGCCGTCTGCACCGGCACGTTGAGCCGGCGGCTGTCGGCGAAGGCCATCTCCTTCGCGCCGCCGTAGTTGAAGCGGATAACGTCGTTGGTCGTGCCTTCCGTCACATAGAGTCGGTGTGCGCGGTCGCAGGAGATCGAGATGGGCCGATGCAGGCCATGCTTCCGGTCCAGTCCGCCGATGCACTGCCCCGTCCGCGTATCGATGCGCAGCACTTTGGAGGCGCCAGTGTCCGCCACCCAGAGCATGCCTTCGGCATCGAACGCCACCCCACTGGGGCCGCGGAACCCACTGTACATCACATAGTGCTGGCCCGTGAAGCGAAAACACTGCACCCGGTTGTTGCCCTGCTCGGCGACAAAGAAAAACTGCCCGGTCGGGTCGATGGCGACGGCCTGCGGCCCCCACAGCTGCCCCAGCCCATTGCCCGGTTTGCCGTATTCGTAGACATCGCCGCCCGACGTGATCCGCTGGATGCGGTGGTTGCCGCTGTCCGCGACATAGAGAGAGCCCCAGGGATCGACCGCCAGCCCGGTCGGCGTGTCGAACTGTCCGACCTGCCTCCCCTTTTCGCCGATCACTTCGACGGCGCGCAGGCGCAGCGGCTTCCAGCCATGTCCCAGCCCTGTCTCCTCCGCATCGGTGGAAGTCGGCAGGACGGGCGGGCGCTCGTTTCCCAGTTCCAAAAAGTCGAATCGATCGCTCATAATAGTTCTTTACAGATCAGTTGTCCGAGGCGTAACGCGGCGCCTGAGACGGCATCACGGCCTTCATATCGATCGCGGAGGGGTCGATCACGTCTGTCACCGGATCCGTCGCCTTCGCGACCATCAGCAGCTGGGCGATGGTGTTCATATCTTCGGAGTGTGCGCTGGAAGCGATACGGGCGCGGGTGTTGGCCCACTCGCGCAGATCTTCGATCCGTTCGCGCATGGTCATGGAGAGCGGCACGGTATGGTGCGCCGCCAGGATGAGCGCCTCGGTGGTCAGCGCCTTGTCTTCGTCGAAGGCATCGTAGAGCGCCTCCACCACACAGGCCTCGATCTCCGCGCCGGAGAAGCCCGGCGTCGCGGCGGCAAGTTTGTCGAGATCGAACTCGTCCGGATTGCGTTTGCGCTTCTGCAGGTGAATCCGGAAGATCTGCGTCCGTTCTTCGCCGGTGGGCAGGTCGATGAAGAAGATCTCATCGAAGCGGCCTTTGCGCAGCAGTTCCGGAGGCAGAGACGTCACATCGTTCGAAGTGGCCACGACGAACGCCGGCGCCTTCTTGTCCTGCATCCAGGTCAGGAAGGTTCCGAAGACGCGGCTGGTCGTGCCGCCGTCCGACATTCCCGAACTCTGTGTGCCCGAAAAACCCTTTTCCAGTTCGTCCAGCCACAGGATGCACGGCGCGACCGACTCGGCCACGCGGATCGCCTTGCGCATATTCTCTTCCGAAGAGCCGACGATGCCCGCGAAGATACGTCCCACGTCGAGGCGCAGCAGCGGCAGCCGCCAGAGCGAGCCGATGGCTTTGGCCGAGAGGCTCTTGCCGCAGCCCTGTACGCCGAGCAGCAGCACCCCGCGCGGTGAGGGCAGGCCGAAGTCCCGCGCCTTCTCGGTAAAGGCGACGGTGCGTTTCTCCATCCACTCTTTCAGCAGATCGAGCCCGCCGACATCGCCGATGCTCTCGCTGAACGGATAGTACTCCAGGATCCCGGACTTACGGATGATCTGCTCTTTTTCGCTCAGAATGACATCGACGTCGAACTTGTGCTTCTCGACCAGCGACTTCGCGAAGACGTTCTCCGCCTCGTTGGCCGTCAATCCCTGCGCCGCTTTCAGAATATAGTCGCGCTCG
>JAYTGR010000366.1:0-1923 GCA_043733205.1 Chthonomonadaceae bacterium | reverse complement strand
CTGCGAGCATCACCTGCCGGATCTTACCGCCGATGAGGTAGCGATCGATGTCGATATTGTAGACATGGCTGTCGCCGACCGCGACCTGTTCGAACTTGTAGTAGGGTTTGATGGTCTGCAGCTGCGAATAGACTTTGCCCAGATAGTCGTAGTCCCAGAGGCGGACATTGTCGAGCGTGTCGCGGTTCGCCTGGAGGCCGGCGGCGGTCAGGCTGTTATCGGCGGGGAAGTTATCGACGCGGCGCACGTTCTCCAGGCCGAAACCCTGGCGGGAGTACGTGATGTTACGCTTCAGATACTCCTGCTCCTGCGTGAACTGGTTGGGCTCGACGATGGTCTTCTGCACGATGCCGGGAACAAGATTGCCCAGAATCAGGAGCGTGCCGAGCCAGGCCGCGCCGCCGATCAGCGGCCAGCGGAAGCCAGGCCCCTTTTTGAGTGTGAGCAGACAGGCCAGCGCCGTCAGCGCCAGCAGGACGACCTCCAGATTCAGCGCGAAGAGACGAAAGTGGAGGTCGGTATAGCCGGCTCCGGTGAAGATGCCGTTGTCTTTGAAGAGCAGGTCGTACGCGTCCAGGCGTGTGGCAATGGCCTGGACCAGCGCCAGTCCCGCCACCAGTGACAGCAGCTGTGCGCGGACCCCGCCCTTGACATCCGGCAGGCCGGCAAAGGAGTCGATGGCCGTATCCGCGACATGGATCACGATCACGGCGACGAGGGTGATGGCGAGCGCCCCAAGCGCGAAGGCGACCAGGGTGTTGAGAAACGGCAGTCGAAACGCATAAAAACCGATGTCGTTTCCAAAAACTGGATCGACACGGTGGAACGGCACGGCGTTCCGAAATTCGAGCCATTGGGTCCAGTTGTCGGAGGCGAGACGCCCTGCCCAGAGGCTGAGGAACGCCGAGCCGCCCAGAATGATCCAGTTGAGGCCCCGCTGCAGCGCATTGCCCCACTCCGGCCCGAACCGCTCCATCAGGAAGCGGTCGGCCTGTTCCGGGGCCATCCGTCGCGCCAGGCGCGCATTGCCGTAGAACAGCGCAAAAAACAGCAGTCCGACGACCGCGAAGAGCGTGGTCTTGGCGAGAATCGTCGTGGTGAAGACGCCGGAGTATCCGACCTCCTGAAACCAGAGCCAATCGGTATAGAGCGGCACGGCGTCGTGATAGAGCACAAAGAGGAGGAGGAATATCCCGAGCGCGAGGAACACCTTGCGCAGATTGGGTCGGGGCAGCGATTCACTGTCGTCATCGTCCGGCAGTATGATCTCCGGTCGGTCGCGTTTTGCCATAGCAGGCGAGTCTCCTTTGAGGGTGCGGCGGGCCGCCTTCGGCCGTCTCCCACCCTCTCAGTATATCACAACCCCCATACCGGGTCAAATGCGGCAGCCACCTCGTTCCGTCGTCACTATAAGAGCGTCCGATTGCTATAGGAAGAGGAGAGCCCCAACACCTGTCTGGAAGCGAATACACGCCGATAGCAAGCAGATCGATGATGTGCCGCCACACAGTTTCATAACAGTGCTGCAGCTCCTCTTGCAGGTGAGAGCACGATACAACCGCGCAAACGCTGTTTTTATTACATTGCCAATATTCGCAAACTATATTGACAGCGAAAACAATCCGTGTTACAATTCAAGCATACAAGATGAGATAAAGAAAAGACTTAAAAAGCCGCCCGTTTCCCCTCGGCTAAGAGTAACAGGAAGCGGACGGCGTATCCAGCCCCGAAGGACTGCCGTTATTATGACGCTGTCTTTCCGGATCTGTCAACCACGCCCATTCTTCGCAATCGCGAGAACGGGCGATGTCCGTCTGCTTCAATGCAGGCAGCAAAGGTACAGACTCTCGATGGAACAAGACCTCGCCCGTCCGAAATGGCAGCAACGACTGACAGCCGGAATTGCCTGCCTATTCCTTGTCT
>JAYTGR010000365.1:0-5604 GCA_043733205.1 Chthonomonadaceae bacterium | reverse complement strand
GATCGTCCACGACGCGCAGAGTGTGCGCGATATTCTCCGGACTGGTGTGCCAGCCGAGCGCACCGGCCCGGCCGCTATGGTCCCACCCGTTCTGACTGCCCGGCGCACCGTGCAGATCCACCAGCACACCGATGCCATGCGCTTTCGCCGTGCGGAACGCCCAGTCCAGCGTCTCGACCCCGGAGACATAAGGGGGATTCTCCTCCAGCACCCAGTAGCCGACGGGCAGGCGGACGGCATTGAGACCGTGTGCAGCCATCCATCGGAAGTCATCCTCCGTGATCCATGTCTCCCGATGCTGCTTCAGCCGCGCGGCCGCCTTCTCTTTGCCCAGAGTCTGACAGAGGGTGTATTCGTCCTCTGCGGAGGTTCCGGCAAACACGGCGGGCGCGATCCATTTCTCCAGCACCAGCCAGCTGCCCAGATTGACGCCGCGCCAGGGTTCGCTCGGCCTTGCGCTCGAAGCCGATACGGGCCTGCCGCCAGCGTCTTTCTGCTGTGCAAGAGCTGACGGCGCTCCAGAGAGGGAGGCTGCCCCTGCGGCGAGGGAGCGCTGCACAAAATCGCGTCTATTCATCGGTGTCTATCCGCCTTTGCCTTGTGCCGCTAATTGGCTGCCGCTTTGCGGGCGTCGGCTTTCTCCTCGATAGTGTCCTGCAGAATCGCGTCCACTTTGATGTCCTGCGCTCCGACAAGCTGCATCAAAATGCGCTGCTGATGCTCCAGGTGCATCAGAATCACTTCGATCTCTTCCTCCGCCTGGATGTTCACATTCAGATCGTGTTCGGCCCGCATCTCGGAATGGCGACCCTGCAGATTCTGACCGACCATGATGAGGGGCATCAGCAGTATCTGGATCACATTGCTCATGAGCAGATAGGCGACAAACGCGGGAAAAGGATCGAATGCTTTCCAGTGCAAACCAGGGAGTTCCGAAGCGAGGATATTGTACCCGCACCAGAGAACGGTCCAGGCAAGAATGAGCAGGAAAAAGCCCATAGTTCCGACCCGGTCGGTGACCCAGACAGCCACCCGTTCAAGAAGTTTAAGGCTCTTATCATGCTCCTCGTTGATATTTATGCGGAGATGCCGTTTGGCCTTACACTCTGCCAGAGTCTTCGGTAAGGATTCTGTCTTGATCTCTTCCGTAGCCATATTTTTTTCTCCTGCATCAGGGGTGTAAACGGCTGTATCTCTCAGGCCGTAAGGGGCTCCAAGCAGCAGGGATTGCAGCGGTTCGATGTGCAATCGACGCAAACAGACCGGCCAATGTTCCGAAATGTCGGTTTGCCAAGCGGGCATCATGCCGTTATTGTACTCTTTTTCCTTTTTGATCTGTGTTCAGGGCGCTTTCATTGGAGGGAGAGCGATGGCAGATTCGAGATCATGGAGAAAGGCGTCGCTGCTGGAGAAAAGACGGACGGCCAGGGTGCCGGGCTGATCGCCCTGAAGCCGATCGGCGGCTGCCTGGATCAGAACGTGGTTCCAGCCCTTCCGGAGCGGCAGACTTTCGAAGGCAGAGAGGGTTCGGTAGTCTGCGGGCGCGCGCTGCGCGGGCGGCAGCTCTTTCCCGTTCAGAAAGAGGCGGCATCCGGCCGAGGCAAAGCAGCGCATCCCCAGGCGGGGCGCGTCTGGGCCGCCGCCCAGCAGATCGTCCAGCGCCTGCGGACTCCGGATCCAGAAGCTGAAATAGACGGCATACGCGCGCTCCGGGCCTCCCTGCTGCAGTTCGGGGAACTGGAAACGATCTTTGCTCGGACTGCTGACGAGCTGCCAGGTGAGTCCGCCTGCGGTCGTACCGGCAGCCGGGGGCACTGCGCCAGCGCCGAGAAAATCCTGTGCCAGCGCCGCTTCCGGCGTCGCCGCGCCGAAGCGCCCGATGCTCAGCGCGTGGGTCAGTGCATCGCCCTCGAAGGCAGGGTCTGCGTTCGCCGCATGGGGCGTGCCCAGTTGCACGCCCATGTTCAGGAGCAGTTTGCGCCAAAAGGCGATCTGGGTCGGTGACGCCGCCGTAGTGCGCAGGGTGGTGACGGCCAGCCGGCCCTTCCCCTGCTCCTGCACGACCAGCGCCGCGCCTGCCGGTTTCTCCATCTGTTCGTAGAGCATAAGTGCGCCGGTTTTGACGGCCTCACCCGCCTCGAACAGAGACCAGTCGCTGTTGGAGGCTTCGAGCAGGGTACGGCTCTGCGCGACGAAGGGACCGGTGAGGCCGCGCAGCAGGATCCTGCTGCCAGCCGCATCCTCCGCAAAGTAGAGGTCTGCCGGAGCCAGAGACCGCGTCCAGAGATCCGGGCTTTTCGGGACCAGCATCGTCGCCTGTCGCACGGTCAAAGTGATCGGAGCAGGCAGCAGCGCGCTGACCGCTGGAAGCGCCTCTTTACCTCCTCCGAGCGCGATCAGCGCCGTGCCGCCCTGCCCCAAGACAGCCTCGATCTGCCGTTTGACCGGAACGATGTCGGCGGCGGTCAGGGAGTCGGCGTCGATCAGCAGCAGTTTAGCCGCTGTTGGTGCGGAGCCTGCCTGCAACGGAACGTCCAATGGAACGCCACAGCGCTGCAGAAAACCGCAGAGTGCGCCATCGTGCGCGCCGCAGAAAGCGACAGTCGTGAGGGTTGGGGCGCTGGGGGCTGGCCGGATGACGGGAGCAGGCATGTGGTCCCAGGGCGAAGGGGACGGGCCGCCGGGTGCGAGGGCGGCTTTCATAGCGTCGAACAGCGGCAGCGGCCGATAGAGCGGCAGAGAAGGATCCCAGCCGGGATTCAGCGTGGCTGCATAGGGGGGGATACGCTCGACCTGCCAGCCGGGCTTGCCCTCCCGATACGGCGCTGTGAAGACGATGCCATCCTCGGCAGCAGGCAGGCGCGTAAAGTCGTGGTATCCATAGGGCAGCGGCTCCAGCCCGAACCAGACCATCTCACTGGCGGAGAAGAACGCCAGTTTCGGGCGTGCCATCTGCACGACATTCTGATAGAGGTCGATCGCCAAAGCTTCATTGCGGCCGGTATAACTCTCGAACGCTCGGTCGCCGTTGAACGGCGCCAACAGCGGCGGCAGAGCGTAGTACGTGCCGCCGGACTCGCCCACCATACGAGGCTTATCGATCTCAGGGATCGCATCCAGGTGCAGACCGTGACCGAGATGTCGGGACCAGACGGGCAAAATGCCGCGCAGATCCTCGTCGCCATCGCAGGAGATCCACGGTCGTGTCGGATCGAGTGTGCGGGCGCGGAGAGCCAGTTCGCCCAGCTGCACGTACCAGCGGTCGGTCTCAGGCTTCGGAACCTTGTTGTACTGGAAGATGGCGAACAGTTCGTTGCCCACGCTCCAGCCGAAGACGCTGGGGTGATTGCGATCCCGCAGTATCAGGGCGTCGTAGTGCGCAGCGAAACGATCCCACGCAGCAGGCTCGGCGAAACTGAGCATCAGTGAGCTGCCGAACAGCGCCGTCTCGTCCAGCACCATCACGCCCATCTCGTCCGCCAGATCCAAATAAAAACCGGGCATAGGCTGGGCATGAAGCCGAACGGCGTTGCCCCCGAAGTCTTTCACCATCCGGTACCAGGCCCACGGATAGCGCCGCGACATCACAAACGCGCCGAAAGGGTGTACCAGGTCGCCCGTGAGCGAGATCGGATGACCGTTCAGAAGCAGATCGCGACCGCGCAGAGTCAGCTGCCGCCAGCCGAAACGCGTATAGCGCAGATCGATGGGCCTGCCCGCCTCCACGAGCGATACTAAAAGCCCGTTCAGATTAGGAGCGGAAGGCGACCAGAGTTTAAGCCGGCCTTTTACGGGCACGCTCAAAGTGACATGCACCGTCGCGCCTGCCGGCACCGTCACGGCCTGGGCGGGAAGGGTCAGCACGGCAGGCGCGAGTTTCCAGTGCGGTTCGGGCGCCTCCACCACACGGGTTCCAGCCAGATCGATCCAGGGCGCGACGGCCGCAGAGACGCTTATACGTTTCGCCTGCGCTGTCGTATTGGAGAGCATGAGATCGACATCCAGCCGGTCCTGATCCACCAGCGGCTTGATGAAGGTATTGGAGACATGGGCTGCAGGGAGAGCCAGCAGAAAGACATCCTGCCAGATTCCGCCCAGTGAATCGGTATTGGAGCCCAGCGCATAGGGGGCGCGGGCATGCGGATAACGGGTGTCGGTCTTGTCGAAGAGATGCCGCCGCCGCACGCCGACGAGCAGTTCGTTGTCCTGGCCCGGCCGAACACAGGAGGTGATATCGCAGGCAAACGGCGTGTAAGAGTCGAAATGCGACCCCACGGCGCGCCCGTTGACCCGCACCTGACACTCCCCGGCGACGGCCTCGAAGTGGAGCACCAGCCGTCGTCCTGTCCATCCTGCCGGTACGCGGAAGGTGCGCCGCAGCCAGCCCATCTCGACACCATCCCAGGAGGCTGGATAGCTGGGAAAGGCGACCGATCCCGGCCAGTAAGGATGCGCCGTGCCCACTCCGACGTCCCGCCCCCCACCCCATGTATTGACGTTCCAGGGCGACGGGATCTTGATCGGCGTCTTTTCCCACCCGGACGCACTCGGCATCGGGAGCACGGGCGGCGCGCCGCGATCCCGTACATAGCCGAGGGGAACCGCTTCCGGCTGAAACTGCCAGCGTCCGTTCAGACACAGTTCCGCTCGCAATGGCTTTTCGACAGCTGCGACCAGTCCCTCCTGCGGCGCAAACTCACGATCGTTGAAGACGGAGGCTTGCACGCGGAACGGTCCACTCCCTGAAATCGTGAGCATCAGAAGCCAGAAGAGAGATCGAACCATTGTCCTGCAATTCATTAGAAGTCCCTTTTCCGCCTGAGATCAAATGCTGCCGGTGGTCAAGATCTCGGGTTCCAGTCGGAGCTGGTTTCTGGAAGGAGCGTCGCCTGCCATGCGCCTGCCAGGATCGGGGCATCCGCCGTCAGGTTCTCCTCCCGATATAGTTCAGGATCACGGATTATACCCTGCTTGGCGAAGGAATCTCTCGCAGGCGGGCCGCAACGAGGAGAAGGTATCCTGCGGAACCGTGCCGAACAGTTCGATAGTGGAAAATGCCGGCAGAAGGAGACAGGAAATGGGTAAAATTACGGTGGGTCAGGAGAACTCGACTTCGATCGATCTGTATTATGAGGACCACGGTACGGGCAGGCCGGTGGTGCTGATTCACGGGTATCCGCTGAGCGGTATGTCCTGGGAGAAGCAGACGGCGGCGCTGCTGGGGGCAGGACATCGGGTCGTCACCTACGATAGGCGAGGCTTCGGGCAGTCCAGCAAACCGACGACGGGCTGCGACTACGATACTTTCGCCGCTGACCTGAATGTCCTGCTGACGCAGCTCGACCTGCGGGATGCGGCGCTGGCCGGCTTTTCGATGGGCGGGGGCGAGGTCGCGCGTTATCTGGGCAGGTATGGCTCGGAGCGGGTGCGCAAGGCGGTCTTTATCTCCGCCGTGCCGCCGTTTCTGCTCCAGGCGGACGACAATCCAGAGGGGGTGCCCGGCAGCGTCTTCGCGGGCATTAAGGCGGCAGCAGTCGCGGACCGCCCGGCATTCCTGAAGGCATTCTTCCAGAACTTCTACAACACGGATGTTCTCATGGGCAC
>JAYTGR010000364.1:0-5606 GCA_043733205.1 Chthonomonadaceae bacterium | reverse complement strand
CCGGCCAGTGAGAGTTTGTAGCCGCCCTTGCCGTACTGCGCGCCGTGGCACGAGCCCTGGTTGCAGCCATAGCGTGTCAGGATCGGAACGACTTCATTGTTGAAACTGACAAGACTGGGGCTGGTCATACCCTGAACTGCCACGACGGCTGCCGCCGTTTTGCCCCCGAAACGCACCTGCAGAGTCGCGACGCCTTCTTTTATTGGGCGCAGGATGGCGATTCCGGTCAGATTCGCGGTCTGCGTCGAGAGGACGGGAACTGCAGAGTCCGTGACGTCCGATACGGAGCCATCTGCATAGTGCGCCAGGACAATAAAATGGGCGACGGAACGCGAACCCGTCAGCTGGATTGCGCCAGGCTCGATCGACAGCTTGGTCAGTTTGCGCTGCTTCGTGGCGGCGCCTGACCGACGTGCCGAAACAGCTGGCCGCCGCGCAGACTGAGCGCGAACCGGAACTGTTTGAAACGCGGACGATAGCAGGCCGACGGCCGCAAAAATGCCTGCGAAGCCAGAGCGAAACGCGGAACACGGCATGGACGGTGCCTCCGGTGACCGGGACGAGACATGAAAGCATGGCAGGCGTGGAAAACGAGGGCAGGATTACATTAGGACGGCCGCAGATGCTCTCTCATTATATGTCCTTTTTGACAGTACGGTCAAGTCGAAGTTGCAGGAAATGCGCTCCGTGTGCAATTATTTTGCACGCACGCATTTTACGGCAGCGTGTTTCTGTCGCAGAGGCAACAATCGGGGCGAAACGGTTGTCAGGTATAATGGCGATAATGTCATGTTGGGTGCGAGAAAGCGATGGAAAATGGCGACAGTGGCGGAGATTTTTGAGACGATGGAATACGGTCCCGCGCCGGAGAGCGCAGCGGCGGCTATGGAATGGATCGCACGGCACCAGGGCGTCTTCGGGCTGTTTATCGGCGGTGCATGGCGGGCGGGCGCTGCGGGAGAAACCTTTCAGACGTCCGATCCCGCAGCGGGGGGCGCTCTGGCAAGGATCGCACAGGCGGGAACGGCAGATGTCGATGCGGCGGTCGAGGCCGCTCGGGCAGCGCAGCTTGGATGGTGGAAACTGGGGGCGCATGGCCGTGCCCGTTACCTCTACGCGCTGGCGCGGCAGGTGCAGAAACAGGCCCGCCTCTTCGCCGTTCTGGAATCGCTCGACAACGGCAAGCCGATCCGTGAAACGCGCGACATCGATATTCCACTCGTCGTTCGACACTTCTACCATCACGCGGGATGGGCGCAGCTGATGCCCTCCGAGCTGCCGGACTATCAGCCGCTGGGTGTCATCGGGCAGATCATTCCCTGGAACTTTCCGCTTTTGATGCTGGCATGGAAGATCGCACCTGCGCTTGCGATGGGCAATACCGTCGTCTTAAAGCCGGCGGAATACACGCCTTTGACGGCGCTGCTGTTTGGAGAGATCTGCGCGGAGATCGGTCTGCCTCCCGGTGTCATCAACATCCTCACCGGGGACGGTTCGACCGGTGCGCTGCTGACGCACCATCCCGGCATCGATAAAATCGCGTTCACGGGTTCGACCGAAGTGGGACGCCTGATTCGACAGGCAACGGCAGGCAGCGGCAAAAAACTCTCGCTCGAACTCGGCGGCAAATCTCCCTTCCTGATCTTCGACGATGCGGATCTCGACGCGGCGGTCGAGGGACTGGTGGACGCCATCTGGTTCAATCAGGGGCAGGTCTGCTGCGCCGGGTCGCGGCTGCTGGTGCAGGAGAACATTGCGGAGCAGGTCCATCGGAAAGTCCGTGCGCGGATGGAGACACTGCGCATCGGTTCACCGCTGGACAAGACCACAGACATCGGCGCGATTGTCGCACCCGTTCAGCTGGAACGCATTACTGCACTTGTGCAGCAGGGACAGGCCGAAGGCGCGACGATGTGGCAGGCGGCGAACGCATGTCCGGCGACAGGCTGTTTCTTCCCTCCGACACTCTTCATCGACGTCGCGCCCTCCTCGGTGCTTGCGCAGGAGGAGATCTTCGGCCCTGTTCTGGTCAGCATGACGTTTCGCACCCCTGCAGAGGCTGTCGAACTCGCCAACAACACCCGCTACGGTCTTGCCGCCAGCGTCTGGACCGAGAACATCGGTCTCGCTCTCGACATCGCCCCCAAACTCAAAGCCGGAACGGTCTGGGTCAACAGCACCAATCTGTTCGACGCCGCGTCCGGATTCGGCGGCTATCGCGAAAGCGGTTATGGGCGCGAAGGCGGACGCGAGGGACTGTGGGAGTATGTGAAGCGCATCGAGCGCCCAAGACCCGACCCGATGCCGGCTGCTGCAGCCGCAGACGGTCTGATGGCGGCAAACGCTCTGCCTGCCATCGACCGCACACCGAAGCTTTATATCGGCGGCAAGCAGGCGCGGCCAGACTCCGGCAGCAGCATTCCGGTGCTGGACCCGGACGGCAAAACGTTAGGAAGTGTCGGCGAGGGCAGCCGTAAGGACATCCGCAATGCTGTCGAAGCAGCACGCGGCGCGGGGGCCTGGGGCAGGAGCAGCGGACATAACCGCGCGCAGATCCTTTACTATCTGGCCGAGAATCTCGCCTATCGGAGCGCCGAATTTGCAGGCCGAATCTCCGAGATGACCGGACAGAGCCGCGAAGCTGCGATGCAGGAGGTTGACGTCGCCTTGGAGCGCTGCTATTTCTATGCTGCCTGGGCGGACAAATTCGATGGAGCGGTGCATCAGACCGCTGGCCGCAATGTTACCCTCGCCATGAACGAGCCGCTCGGCGTCATTGGCATCGCCTGCCCGACGGAGAGCCCCCTTCTCGGCCTGCTGTCTCTGGTGCTCCCTGCCATCGCGATGGGCAATGCCGCTGTCGTCATTCCCTCCGAACGCTTTCCTCTGACTGCCACCGACCTCTATCAGGTTCTGGAAACTTCCGACGTTCCAGCTGGTGTCATCAATATCGTCACCGGCAGGCGCGACCTGCTCGCCGAAGTGCTGGCCCTCCACGACGAAGTCGCCTCCGTCTGGTACGTCGGCACCTTAGAAGGCGGCAAACGTGTCGAATACGCCTCCGCCGGCAACATGAAACGCACCTGGGTACAGGACGAAACACGCTGCGACTGGCATGACTCGTCAGCCGGGCAGGGAACGGAGTTTTTAAGGCAGGCGACCCAGGTGAAAAACATCTGGATTCCCTATACCGACGAGGTTTCCTGGTAGAGGAAACGAATCCAGGCTGGCAGATGTCTCATTTAAGAAACGGACGGCAGGCGGCGTATCCGGGTCTGGGTGACCGGTCAGCAGGCTGGCAGGAACTTCCTCTCTCCCTTTGTGTCGTATAGGGAGTAGTGCAGCGGCAGTCGGACGATTGGGCGCGACTGCTTTCTTTCTCTGGTGTTATCGCGCAGGGGTACAGGCAAGGAGATCCCTATGTCCCCAATCCCGCAGATTCCGGAAGCCCGCTGGCCTGCCGGAACGGTCACGTTTCTCTTTACCGACATAGAAGGCAGTTCCGCGTTGTGGGAGACGCATCCAGAGGAGATGCGGACTGCCATGCAGCGTCACGACGTGCTCGCCGCTCAGATCGTCGCCTCCCATGGGGGCATTATCGTCAAACATCGGGGTGAAGGCGATAGTCTGTTCGTCGTCTTCGCGCGCGCGTCGTCCGCTGTCGAAGCCGCTGCCGCGCTTCAATTCGCCTTTCACACTGAGTCTTGGCCCGAACCGGTCCGCCTCCGTGTCCGTATGGGCCTGCACTCCGGGGAGGCGCACCTGCGCGACAGCGACTATCTCGGCCCGACAGTAAACCGCTGCGCCCGGCTGCGCTCGATCGCGCACGGGGAGCAGACGATTATGTCGCAGACGACGGCCGATCTCGTGCGCGACAGCCTTCCCGCCCTCTGCTCTTTGCGCGATCGAGGAATGCACCGTCTGAAAGATTTGCAGCGCCCCGAGCAGGTGTTTCAGCTGATCCATTCTGGCCTGCCTGCCGACTTTCCTCCGCTGCGCTCGCTCAATGAGCAGCCGAACAACCTGCCCCTGCATCTCACCAGTTTTATCGGGAGAGAGCGTGAAATCGCCGAACTGCGCGCCCTGCTTCCAGCGACGCGCCTGCTGACCCTGACCGGCGTCGGAGGCACAGGCAAGACCCGACTGGCGCTGCAGTTGGCGGCTGAAACACTGGACGACTGCCCCGACGGCGTATGGTTCGTCGAACTCGCGCCGCTGGAAAAGCCCGAATTTGTACCCCAAGCCGTCGCCACAGCCCTCGGCATTCGTGAGACTGCGAGCGCCACCTCTGAGTCGTCGCTGTTGAGTGCGCTGACCGATTACCTCAAGAGTCGTTCGCTTCTGCTCATACTGGACAACTGCGAACATCTCGCCATGGCGAGTGCGCGCCTGGTCGATACGCTGCTGCGCACTTGTCCCACGATCCGAATCCTGGCGACCAGCCGCACTCTGCTGCACGTTGGCGGTGAGAGGCAGTGGCGTGTGCCGTCGCTGAATCTGCCTGAAATAGATTCGGACTTCCGGCAAACAGCGGAGAGCGAGGCGGTGCGGCTGTTCGCGGATCGAGCCTCCCACGTCTCGCCTGGCTTTGCGCTCACCCCAGAAAACGCTCCAGACGTGGTGCGTATCTGCCGTCGTCTCGATGCGATACCGTTCGCGGTCGAACTCGCTGCGGCACGCGTTACGATGCTTCCTGTACGGCAGATCGCCGACCGCCTGGAGAAGGACTTTCGGATACTGCCCCGAGGTCCAGAACTGAGCGCACCGCGTCATCATACCCTCAAAGCGCTGATCGACTGGAGTTACAACCTGCTTACAGCATCGGAGCAGGTGCTGCTCCGAAGGCTTTCGGTGTTCGCAGGCGGCTGGACACTGGAAGCGGCGGAGGCGGTATGTGCGGACGACTCCTTGGACGTCATGGAAATCTTCGACCTGCTTTCCGCCCTCGATCACGCCTCGCTTATGGTGGTCGAAACGGGCGACAATGCCGAAACGTATCGGTATCGCCTGCTGGAAACGGTGCGCCATTATGCGCGTGGAAAGCTTGAAGAGGCCGAACCTCTGGATGCCCTCGAAGCGCGTTTTATCGCCTGTTTCACGGGCATCGCGGAAGAGGTAGATCCGCTCCTGTCAGGCCGCGATCAGGCACGTCTGCTTCGCCGCCTGGATGCCGAACAGGACAATTTTCGCAGTGCGCTTAAACTTGCGGTCGATGCCGAAACCCGTCTGCGTCTTGCCGGGGCGCTCGGCGGATACTGGCGGCGGCGCGGATTCTATACGGAGGGCCGCGCCTGGCTGAGCGGCGCTCTCGAACGCACCACAGGAACCTCGCCACGCACCCGCGCCAAGGCGCACGATGCGCTCGGTGTTCTGCTCTGGGAACAGGGCGAACTCGCCGCTGCCCGGCTGCATCTCGAAGAGAGCCTGCGCCTTCTGCGCGAACACGGCAGCCCACGCAGCATCGGACACGCCCTCATTAATCGCGCTCTGCTCGAACTCGCCCATGCCGACTACACCGCTGCATTCGCGTTCTTCGAGGAGAGCATCGTCCTGCTGGAAACCGCGTCCGACCGGGGCGGTTTGGCCACTGCCCTCAACAACATGGG
>JAYTGR010000363.1:0-1926 GCA_043733205.1 Chthonomonadaceae bacterium | reverse complement strand
TGATCTCGACAAGTTTTGGGGGAGGGACAGTCGCTGACGCCTGAGAGTAGGCGCCTCCTTTCGGGAAGACCTGGAAGGTGATCTCCTTCGGCGGAACGGTCTGTGCGGCTCCAGGCAGAGCGCGCCCCAGAACAGCCGCCGCAGACAGCAGAAACGCCCGCACATACGCGGCTTTGACCATCGAAACGCCCTCCTTCCGCAATCGAAACGCAATGTCGTCTCTGCCGCATGACCGCTTCGGAACGGATCCCGCTTTTCCAGTGGGAGAGAGGCTATTTCGGGCCTCTGTCGGTGGCTCTGTCGTCTCCGTCGTTTTGTGGTCCTGGAAGGTCCGAGGCCGCCCCCTCGGAGAGAGGGGATTCGAGAACCGTATCGTTTTTCGGTGTATCGTATTCTACCATAGGCACGACATCGTCTGGCTCCGCCTCATTTCGGGTATGGAGGTCGGTCGTATCGACACGCGATACGTATTTCAGCGCGAGCATGCGCTGCACAAGGGGCGCGACCTGTTCCGGCTGCAGCGCGCGTCCCAGCTCCACCCGCAGAATAGCGCTCTCGCCCGACCCCGGCGTGACGGTGACCTTCTTGACGGACACCCCAACGCGACTCAGAAAGGCCAGGGTCTTGCCCACCGCTTCGCTGTCGTTGTTCAGGTGAATGGCCATGTCGCCTGCGCCTGTGCCGAACCGAAGGCGGGCCTCCCATTTCTGCAGAGGAGAGAGCGTGAAGAGCATCAGCAGCGCCGTGACGGTGGCCAGTCCTCCCAGTCCGACCCCCACTGCGATTCCCACGCCTGCCACACTCCAGAGGCTGGCCGCTGTGGTCAGGCCGCGCACGGTCGTGCCGTGCCGCAGGATCGCGCCCCCTCCCAAAAACCCGATGCCCGAGACAACGTAACTGGCGATCCGCATCGGGTCGCCGGCTCCGTTGTGCAGGTCGTGGAAGCCGTAGCCGCCGGCCATCGTCATCAGGCAGGCGCCGAGCCCGACCATGATATGCGTGCGCAGTCCGCTGGCCCGTTCGTGGGTGGAGCGCTCCAGTCCCACGGTACCGCACAGGATCAGCGTCAGGCACATTCGGGCGACCATGACCCAGTCCAGCCGGCCGACCAGAGGGGAAAGCGCACGCTCCATATTCGCAATCAGGTGATGCATTGTCCCCGGCCTCTCTGCAATACTTGAACTGTCGCGGTCGGTTCAGACGGACCGGGATCGTGATTAGACCCACAAGGTCTTTCGCCACAGGCGATCCTTTGTCCTAAGAGCCTATTGGGATAGGCTCTTAGGACGACGCTTCCTTGAGATACCAGGGGACGTTGATGACCACCACGCGCTGATCGCCGCGCAGCAGCAGAGCGGCTTTGAGGCCGGTCGCGCGCTGGTTGTGCAGCAGATACTCGTACCACTTCGATTCGACCAGTTCGGGGATGATGACCGCGATCTGACGGGAGGGATATTCGGCCTTGAGCAGGTTGATATAGTTGAGGAGCGGGGTAAAGAGGCGGCGGTAGGGCGACGAGAGCAGCATGAGCTGCGGCTGGGAAAGCCCTGCAGCCCGCAGCGGCTGTTCGACATACTGCTCCCACTGCATCCGCAGCTGGTGCGCTTCGGTCTCGCTGGTGCTGATATGCACGACGATCACATCAGGAGAGAGGCGCAGCGCGAATCGCAGCGCATTTTCGGCCAGAACATTCCAGGTCTTGATGGGCACGATGACCACCGGCGGCTCCAGATTCTCGATGTTCAGCGGACGCGGGCAGCTTGTCTGCTCGGCAACATGATCGTAATGTTTCTTCACGCGATCGAAGACCAGCAGCATGGCGGGGATGAGGAGGATCGTGATCCAGGCCCCCTCGACGAATTTAGCCGCCAGCACCACCACGAGAGCCACTCCTGTCGCGACCGCACCGGTGCCGTTGACCAGCAG
>JAYTGR010000362.1:0-1926 GCA_043733205.1 Chthonomonadaceae bacterium | reverse complement strand
TTTCGAATAAATCCATATTCCCCGTCCTGTCCGCCCTGCATACTCTAACGGGTCGGAATATTACCGAAGGGGCTGCATCCCACCGTCCCGCGCAAAATTTCAGCGGACGCTGGCGGGGCTGCGTGCCTTCATTATAGTCTATGACGCACGTTCCGTCAATCCGGTTGCACGAAGGTGATCGGCGTTCACAACGATTTTTCGTGCAGGAGAACGCGTGGGAGACGCCCAATCTAGCGGGGGAATGCCACCGAGAACGTTTTCAGAAGACAGGAGAGAGCGATGCTGCAAGAGAACGATGAAGTATTGGTAAATTACTTCGTCCTGTGCGACCAGGTGATTACAGAGGCGCAGACCAGTAAGCAGTCGCTTATCGGCATCTATTCGGCGCTGATGACGGAGCAGGTCCCGATGCAGGCCAATCTTGCGGTCGCGATCGGTTTGCGGGTGCAGTCCGCCCATCCTCGGGAGCTGACGTTTCGCTTCACCGGGCCGGATGGCGAACAGATCTTCTCCTCACCGGCGCTGCCGACCGACTGGAACTCCGTGCAGTCCGGCCTGGAGAGTTCCGGCTTCGCCACCCTCCAGATCGGATTGAATCTGCGCGCCGTACCTTTCAGCAAGTTCGGCGTCTACACCGCCGCCCTCTACTGCGACAAGAGCCTGCTGATCACCTACCCGCTCTCCGTCCTCCCAGCGAATCCTCCCGTCCGGTAGCCGCGTAACCTCCCCAACCCCTCCTTCTTAAGGAGGGACACCTCCGCGCTTGACCGGGCGACCTAACCCCCGTCCCCCTTCCCGTGTCGGGAAGGGGGTGCCCAAACAAGTGATGACCTGGTTACACCTGACTTCGATCTGCTTCCTCACCCCTTTTTCGAGAGACAAATGCCTTCATCCATTCCTGCATTTGCTTCTGTAACAGGATCGAGCGCACACAGGCAATGCGGCGTGGGGGCACCCCTTCCCGTATCGGGAAGGGGCCGGGGGTTAGGTCGCCCGGTCAAGCGCGGAGGAACCGGCTCACCGTTTTATTTGCAAGGCATTGGGTTTAGGGGGAGGTATGTCAGCGAATCCCGATCAGTTCGACCTCGAAGAGGAGGACGGCATGGGGGGGAATGACGCCGCCCGCGCCGCTGGCGCCATAGCCGAGCGCTGCGGGAATGGTCAGTTTGCGAATCCCGCCTACTTTCATGGTGGCCACGCCTTCGTCCCAGCCCTGAATCACCTGCCCGATCCCGATACGAAACTCGAACGGCTTGCCGCGATCCCGCGAACTGTCGAATTTTTTGCCGTTGGTCAGGGTGCCCACATAGTGGACAGAGACGGTCTGTCCCTTGGCCGGACTGGGTCCGGTTCCTTCCTGAACGTCCTCATACTCCAACCCGGATGTGGTAATCATGCTGTCGATTCTCCTTGTTTGAATTTTCGATTTTCGCGCGGACGCCTAATCGATGCGTGTGCTGGTACTTCCACCAGCTTTTTGGGCTGCAGCGATTCTTTGAGCAGCCAGAACGCCAGGGCCAGGCCGATGCCGATAATGACGCGCCGGACGTTGCGCTGGCCGATACGGCGGGCGGTCCCGGCGCCGGTATAGCCTCCGACGATAGATCCTGCTGCCATCATCAGGGCGATATGCCAGTTTACCTGGCCGCTGGTGATGAAGAGCACAGAGGCAACGGCGTTGATGCAGAGGCCGTTGATGTTCTTCAGGCCGTTCATACGATGGATGTTGGTAAAACCCATAAAACCGAGCGTGGCCAGCATCATAATGCCGATTCCAGCTCCAAAGTAGCCTCCGTAGATGGCGACCAGGAACTGGAACGCGATGATGCCCACCCACGCAGAAGGCGAAGGATCTCCGTCCGGCGCTTGCACTGCCGTGGAAGATACGCCGTCCGGCAGGGAAGAGTTCGCGGAGGCAGCGGCAGG
>JAYTGR010000361.1:0-5617 GCA_043733205.1 Chthonomonadaceae bacterium | reverse complement strand
GCTGCGCTTGCCGTTTTCCCGACAGGAGGAGGCAAATCCCTCTGTTATCAGCTGCCGGCGCTGGCGTTCGAGGGCGTTACTGTGGTGGTTTCACCGCTCATCGCGCTGATGAAAGATCAGATCGACTTTCTGCAGGCGCGGGGCATCGCGGCGGCGCGGCTAGATTCGTCGCTGGGAGCGCAGGAAGGGCGCAGGGTGATGGACGACGTGGCAGCAGGAAAGATTCAGCTGCTCTACGTCGCTCCAGAGCGGTTCAACAACGAGCGGTTTCTGGCGGCGATGAGCCGCATCAGGATCTCTCTGTTCGCGGTGGACGAAGCGCACTGCATTTCGGAGTGGGGGCATAACTTTCGACCTGACTACCTGAAACTGGCGGACACCGCGCGGGAACTCGGTGTCGAACGTGTGCTGGCCCTGACCGCGACCGCAACTCCATCCGTCGTTCAAGACATCTGTACGGCCTTCGGAATTCCGCCGGAGTGCGCGATCGTGACAGGATTCTATCGCGGCAATTTGAATCTGTCTCTGACGCCGGTGCGTGCTGAGGAGCGCGACGCTCTGCTCCTGAAACGTCTGCAGACACGCAAGCCTGGCCCTGGCATCGTCTATGTCACGCTGCAGAAGACAGCGGAGCGTATTGCAAAACAGCTGCAGGCGGGCGGTATTCCGGCGAAAGCCTATCATGCAGGCATGGAGACGCCGGAGCGCACAGAGGTGCAGGAGTGGTGGATGGGATCGGACTGCGCTGTCGTGGTGGCGACGATCGCCTTCGGCATGGGTATCGACAAGGCCAATGTGCGCTATGTCTACCACTACAATCTGCCGAAAGGCCTGGAGAGCTACAGTCAGGAGATCGGACGTGCTGGGCGGGATGGAGAGCGCTCCACGGTGGAACTGTTCGCCTGTCCCGACGACGTCCCGACTCTGGAGAACTTCGCTTTCGGCGATACTCCTACCGACGCCGCACTGCGCAGCCTGCTGACGGAACTGCTCACGGTCCCTGTGGGCAAGGAAGAAGAACACTCTGCAGAGCTTCACGTCAGCCAGTACGACCTGTCCAGTCGCCACGACCTGCGCCCGCTCGTCCTGAAAACGGTATTGACTTATCTCGAACTGATGGGGGTTCTCAAGCAGGGAACTCCATTCTATGCAGGGTACGAGTTACGGCCTTTGCGCCCGGTGCCGGAGATCCTGGCCTGCTTCTCCGGTGAGCCGGAGCGTCTGGTTGAGGCGATCTTTGCGCAGGCGAAGCGCGGACGTATCTGGTACGGAATAGATCCCTCGCTGGTGGCCGAAACACTGGGGCAGGAGCGGCGGCGTATCGTGCGAGCGGCTGAGGTGCTGGAGGAGCGTGGCCTAGTGGAACTGCGCGCTTCGGATATTCGGCAGCGCTATACCCGGCTGCAGCCTGAGGCAGAGACCGAGGCCCTGGTGGCCGCGCTCATGGAGCGCTTTCTGCATCGTGAGGGGCAGGAGATCGCCCGCATCGGGCAGGTACTGGAGTTAGTGGAGCACGACGGCTGCCAGACCAACGCGCTGGTCGGCTATTTCGGCGAAAATCGCCCGGAGCCCTGTGGACACTGTACTTTCTGCGTCACCGGTAAACCGCAGCGCCTGCCTGCCCTGGATGCGAATCCGCCGTTGCCTCCCGCATGGGATGCCCCTGCCTTCGCCCAGCTTCGCGCGGCGCACCCGGACGCGCTTGGCGAAACTCGGCAGTCCGCCCGTTTTCTCTGCGGCCTCACCAGTCCCGCCCTGACCCGCGCCAAACTCGGGCGCCATCCCCTCTTTGGCTCTCTGGAGACCCGCCGCTTCCAGGAAGTCCTCGACCTGCTCACCGTCGGCGCATAACTCCAGGAGCGAGGAATGTTATCCCTCCCTGCGCATCTTTGGCGGATCGTCTCAGTCGATCTGAAAGGTCGTGGAGGCGGAAGGCATGGATATGGGCGGTATCGTCCTGGCGGCACCTTTTAAAGTCGCTGTGACTGTGTAGAAGCCGGAAGCCAGCGCAGGCATACCGCCGACACCCGGGCAATAGGTCTCGGTGAATTCCAGGGGTTTACTGGGTTTCACTAAGATGGAACCTAGCGCCATGGTAAACATCATGCCCTTTGACCACTGCCAGATTTTCTCACCCTTAGCGTCTTTGCCGCGAAACAGTACAAAATCGTAATGCTGTCCGTTGTTGAAACGCACAGGGATGTCCATCTGAGTGGTGTTTTTCGCAGCCAGTGTAAAGCGCATGGCGCTGTCGGCATGATAAGTGGGATGGTCGGTCTTTGCTGTCAGCGCGAGCGGAGCGACGGCCTTTTTTTTCGGCACGGTTTTGTCCTGCGCCTGCAAGGGCAGGGCGCAAAGAGTCTGGGCGGCGATCAGGACGCCTGTCAGCAGCAGTCCGGCTCCTGCGAGCCCTTTTCGGTTAACGGGCATCTGCGTCTCCTCCGATGCGAAAAGTGTGCGGTCGTTCCCTCTTCCGAGTTCGGAAGAGGGAACGGATCCAGATGTTATTTGGGTATGCCGCCCGGCATGGACTGGTAGATGCCGTCGATCTTCTGCTTCTCGTCGATACTCGGCTTATGTTTTGGGTCAACGGCCAGTGCCTTGCGGTAGAGAGCGAGCGCGGCGCGATACTGCACGGCGCGGGAGAGTTTCGTGCTTGCGTTGTCTTCACAGGTTTTGCCGTACTTGAAGGCAGTCTCGACGTAAGCCTTTTTCACTTTGGCGTCTTTTGGCGACTTCTTGAGGGCGGTGGCGGCGGCATAGTACGCCTTGTCTAACGGCACGAGGCTGGGATCGTCCTTGGGAGCCTGTTTCAGCGCCTCTTCCGTGGTCATTTTCTTGGCACCGGCGAAGGGTGCGCCGGGCATGGCTTTCTGAGCCTGAACGCTGAGCGGGAGCGCCAGGGCCAGCGCTGCCGATGCGAGGCCCAAAATACGAGTCTTCATTCAGAGTGTCCTTTCCATATCCTGCAGAAATTAAGAAGATAGCTCTCACAACGTGTGCGGGGCGCCGGCTGTGACGCCAGGGAGGGCGTCAGCAGCAAAATGCGCGCCCTCGTGATCGCGCTGGGAACGGTTTCTCTTTCAGAATACCCCGCAAGCACCGAAAATCGTTCCGCACTGCATTGACCCTGACGGCGTTCTTCTGCTACAATCCCTCACAATTCTGCGGAAATCGCTTCGCTGCCGCTTCACCGCACGTTTCGCCAACGCCCCACATTCCGAGGCTGTATGTTCCTGCCTGTCGCGTCTCTAACCGCAAATCCTCTCCGCCGCGCCGTGCTGCCCGCCGCTGGCCTGGGCACGCGCCTGCGTCCCCTCACACGGGCCTTCCCCAAGGAGCTGCTGCCGGTCGGGCGCAAGCCGGTGCTTGCGCATATCGCGACGGAGCTCCTTGGTGCAGGTATCACGCACGCGCTGTTCGTAGTTTCAGAGAGAAAGCCGCAGATACGCGGCTTTTTCGGGGATGTTTACGAGGACGATGTCACAGGAGGCGCCCTGCACTGTACTTATGCAGTACAGGAGGAGCAGCGTGGGCTGGGCGACGCTCTGCTCTGCGCCGCGGACTGGACAGCGGGAGAGCCGTTTGTGGTCGCCTTCGGAGACTGCATGATCGATGCGCCCGACTCCGCCGCGCCGCTGCGCCGTCTGCTGGCGGTGCACCAGAGCAAAGCATCGGATGCGACGGTTCTGACGGAGCAGGTGGCGCTGGAGCAGGTGTCGCGCTATGGGGTGCTCGCGCCTGCGGAGGCGCAGCCCGACCTGCCGACCGAGCCCTTCGCACTGATGGACATCGTGGAGAAACCCGCCCCCCACGAAGCGCCGAGCCGGAATGTCGTCGCGGCGCGCTGGATTCTCGCGCCGGCCATTTTTGAAATTTTACGGCGCACCCCGCTCGACTCGCGCGGCGAACTGAACCTGACGGACGCCGTGCGCACGCTGAAACGAGAAGGCGGGAGCCTGTGGGCGGTGCCGCTGTGCCCCGGCGAGTTTCGCCGCGACATCGGCAGTTTCGAAACCTTTTACGCGGCCTTCCTCCGCGCGGCGCTCAGCGATCCTGAGTTCGGGCCGTCGGCGCGGCGCGTGGCCCGGGAGGTTTTGGAAGCGAATTCCCAGGGCTGACAGAGCCGATTCAGCGTTTTACGGCTCCAAAAAGGTATAGTATAGGCACGATTTGCCATGCACGACGCTGAAGACAGCGCGGCGGAAACCGGGCAGGTTTGGCTCGGACAGGGAGGCTGGCTTGAAAGTTCCTCTCGCAGATTTGCGAGCGCAATATCATGCACTGAAGGAGGAGATCGACACGGCCATTCGGGATGTGATCGAAAGCTCTCACTTCATCGGAGGCGAAAAGGTCGCGCGGCTGGAGCAGGACATCGCGTCTGCCTGCGGCGCGAAACACGGCATCGGGGTCGCTTCCGGCACCGACGCTCTGACGCTCTCCCTCGTCGCCTGCGGCATCGGCCCCGGAGACGAAGTGATCACCACGCCTTTCACGTTCGGTGCGACTTCCGAGGCCATCGCGCTCGTCGGAGCGACCCCTGTCTATGTCGATATCGACAGCTGCACGTTCAATCTGGTCGAACAGTGCATCGAAGAGAAGATCACCCCCCGCACACGCGCCATTCTGCCCGTAGATCTCTATGGACAGATGTGCGACCGAGAGACGCTCTCCGCCCTGGCCAAAAAGCACGCCCTGTGTCTCGTGATCGACTCGGCGCAGGCGGTCGGAGCGCGCCAGAGCGGACTCCCCATCGCCCTCCACGCAGATATGACCACGCTCTCCTTCTATCCTACCAAGAACCTGGGCGCCTACGGCGACGGCGGGATGATTCTTACCAACGACGACGACAAGGCGGCGCTCCTGCGCAGTCTGCGCGGCCACGGCACGCAGGGCCATAAGTACCACCATGTCCGTGTCGGCTACTGCAGCCGCCTCGATGCGATCCAGGCCGTGGTGCTGCAGGCGAAACTGCCGCATCTGGAAGCCTGGAACGCCAGCCGCCGCCGCAATGCGGAACTCTACCACACGCTGCTGGCCGATGTCTCCGATCCCACCGCCGAAGGGATCCAGCTGCCGGGCCACGATCCCGCTAACTGCCATATCTATCATCAGTACACGATACGCCATCCCCGCCGCGATGCGCTCCAGGCCTATCTGAAAGCCAACGAAGTAGATTCCGAGATCTACTATCCGATCCCAACCCATCTGCAGCCTGCCTACGCCTACCTTGGATACAAGGAAGGAGACTTCCCGGCGGCAGAGCGTGTCGCCCGCGAAGTGCTCTCGCTGCCCATCCATCCCGAACTGACCGAAGACCAGATCGTCTACGTTGCCGAACTTATTCGTCGTTTCCCCGCCTAAAAACTGATAGGAGTTTGCCCGTAATGAAAGCGATGATACTGGCGGCAGGAGTCGGGTCGCGCCTCGACCCTTTGACTCGCAATGTCCCCAAGCCTCTGGTTCCAATCGTCAACCGCCCGGTCATGGAATACCTGATCGATCTCCTCAAGAAGCATGGCTTCGATGAGATCATGATCAATACCCACTATCTCGGCAGCAGGATCGAAGCCTATTTCGGCGATGGCGCGAAATGGGGCGTCCAGATCCACTGGGC
>JAYTGR010000360.1:0-5623 GCA_043733205.1 Chthonomonadaceae bacterium | reverse complement strand
AACCGAGGACGCTGAAACGTCGGGACTGCTCTTTTCGTAGTGACAGGGGGGCGAGGACAACTCTGCCGTTTCTTTCTGCGGAGAGCGCGAACGCCCTGCTATACCTACCCTTTCCTGGAGAGATAACGATGGTAAAGACAACCTGGCTCAAAGTTTGGGCCTGTATGCTGATGTTTGTGTTCGCGGCAGGGGCGATCAGCCTGCCGGCCGGTGTCATGGCACAGAGCGGGACAACGGTAGTCAAAAAGAAAAACTTCGCGCAGCGGCATCCGACGATGACCGGGGTCGTGGCGGGAGTGGCCGCTTACAAGATCGCGAAAAAGACCGGTAAGAATCGTGTGGCACATGGCGGTAAGAAGAACTTCGCGCAACGGCATCCCATGATGACGGGTGTCGCCACCGGCATGGCAGTCCATAAGGTCGCCAAGGACAGTGGGAAGAATAAGAAGTAAATGTTGTAGGAGGCGGAGCAGCTTTTTTAGCGACGTTTCCGCGAGAGATAGGCCCGGAGCGGAAGCGATATGCTTCCGCTCCGGGCCATTTTAGGGTAGACTAAAGGTATGTCATTGCTTTTAAGTAGTCAATCGATTGGAAAATCGTACAGTCACCGTCCGCTTTTTGTGGACATCACACTCGGCATCGAGGAAGGTGAGCGGCTTGGACTGATCGGGCCGAACGGCTCTGGGAAGTCCACCCTGCTGCGTATTCTGGCGGGCGAAGAGCGTCCGGACACCGGCCAAGTGTCCCGCCGCCGTGATCTCCGCATGGTCTTTCTGCCTCAGGAAGAGACGTTCCCTGCCGGCCTGACGGTCGGGGAGGTGCTGGACGATATCCTCGCCACGCTGCCTCTGGAGGACTACGAACGCACCGCGCAGAAGACGATGGTGCTGGAAAACGTTGGCTTCGCAGACGAGACGCAGCGCGTCGAGACGCTCTCCGGCGGCTGGCGCAAGCGGCTCGCTCTGGCCCAGGCGCTCGTACAACGGCCCGATCTGCTGCTGCTCGATGAGCCGACCAACCACCTCGATCTCGAAGGCGTCCTCTGGCTGGAAGATCTGCTCAAACGGGCCGATTTTGGCTTCGTCCTCGTCAGTCACGACCGCTATTTCCTCGAAAACGTCACCAACCGTATCATCGAACTCGACCGGTCCTATCCCGAAGGCTACCTGAGCGTCAACGGCGCCTACACCGACTTTCTGACACGGCGGGACGAGTTCCTGACGGCGCAGGCTCACAAACAGCATGCGCTGGAGCATCAGGTCAAGCGCGAAGTCGAGTGGCTGCGGCGCGGACCCCAGGCCCGCACCACCAAAGCCGACTATCGGATTCAGGCCGCGCACAAACTGATCGGTGAACTGTCGGATGTGAAAGGGCGCAACGCGACCGATCGCACAGCGGCGATCGATTTCACCGGCACGGAGCGCAGGACCAAAGAGCTGCTCGTGGCTCGGGACGTCGCGAAGACGCTGGGCGGACGCACCCTGTTTCAGCATCTGAATGTTTCTCTGTCGCCGGGCTCGAGGCTCGGTCTGCTCGGGGCAAACGGCAGCGGCAAGACCACACTCCTGCGTCTGCTGACCGGAGGCGTCGAGCCGGACGCAGGCACGATCCGCCGCGCCGAAGGTCTGCGCGTCGTCTACTTCGATCAGAACCGCGCTCAGCTCGACAAGTCGATCTCTCTGCGCACGGCTCTCTGTCCGAACGGGGATACCGTGCGTTTTCAGGGGAGTTCGATGCATGTCGCGGCCTGGGCCCGCCGATTTCTGTTCTCGACCGAGCGGCTGGAGATGCCGGTGGGCTCTCTCTCCGGCGGGGAGCAGGCGCGCATCCTGATCGCCAACCTGATGCTGCAGCCGGCGGATATTCTCATTCTCGACGAACCGACCAACGACCTCGACATCCCGACCATGACGGTGCTGGAGGAGAGCCTGAACGAGTTTCCGGGCGCGCTGGTGCTGGTCACCCACGACCGTTACCTGCTCGATTCGATCTCCGACGAACTGCTGGCGCTGGACGGGAAAGGGAGCGGCGCGTACTATGCCGACTACTCGCAGTGGGAGCGCACCGAGCGCGAACGTCAGGCCGCAGAGGCGCCTGTCCGCAAAGCCGCGTCCAAAACCGCTTCCAAACCCTATGTCGCCCCGCTCCGGCGTCTCTCCACGGCGGAGATGCGCGAACTGAACGAGATGGAAGCGACCATTATGAAGGCTGAGGCGGAAGTCGAAGCGAAACAGGCGCATTTTACGGATCCTGCTCTTGCCGCCGACCACAAGAAGCTGCAGGCGGCTACCGCCGCTTTCCACTTCGCGCAGGCGCATGTCACCCACCTTTATGCGCGCTGGGAAGAGCTCGAACTCCGCCGCGCCGCCACCCGAACCTAACTCCCGGTCTAGCCCTCCGTTGAATGCCTTTGCTTTCGTTTCTGCTGCCAAACGTAAATCGCCTCCTGCTGAAACAGGAGGCGATTTTGTCTTATGCTTTTTCGAGCGAACGGAACTCTACTGCCATTCGAGGCAGGCGCGGAGCTGACGGCTGCAGCGGGGAGTGCGGAGCTTTTTGAGGGCTTTGGCTTCGATCTGGCGGATGCGCTCGCGGGTGACGCGGAAGTGTCTGCCGACCTCTTCGAGGGTCTTCTGACAGCCGTCTTCGAGGCCAAAACGCATCAGCAGCACCTCGCGTTCGCGGAGGGTAAGATAGTTCAGGGCATCGTGTATCTTTTCGCGCAGGATCAGATGGGAAGCGGCTTCGGCCGGGGAGAGGGCGTCCTGGTCTTCGACGAAGTCGGCGAGATGGCTGTCTTCTTCTTCGCCGATCGGGGTCTCCAGGGAGAGGGGTTCGGGAGCGACGCGGATGATCTCGGAGACACGCTCTACCGGCAGATCGAGGGCACGGGCCAGTTCATCTAGGGTGGGTTCGCGTCCGTTTTCCTGAAGCAGCTGGGAGGAGGTCTTGACGAGGCGGTTGATGGTTTCGACCATGTGGACGGGGATGCGGATGGTGCGGCCCTGATCGGCGATGGCGCGGGTGATCGCCTGTCGGATCCACCAGGTTGCGTAGGTGCTGAACTTGTTGCCTTTGCGATGGTCAAACTTTTCCACCGCGCGGATCAGGCCGATATTGCCCTCTTGAATCAGATCCGGGAACGACATGCCGCGCCCGCTGTAGCGCTTGGCGATCGAGACGACGAGACGCAGATTGGCCTTGGTCAGCGTGTCTTTGGCCCGCTTGGCGAGATACGGGTTCTCATTTTCGCGCTCGATCCGCCGAGCCAGCGTGATCTCTTCGTCCAGCGTCAGCAGCGGGGTCTTGCCGATTTCGCGCAGCCAGGCCCGCACGGAGTCGTCGAGAACGACGCCCTCCAGCACGCTGATGTCTTCCTCTTCCACTTCCCGCGCCGCCACTTCGGTGACCAGTTCTTCGACATGGAGCGGCACGGCAAAATCTTTGCCCGGAACGACCTTGTGGATGACTTCTATGCCCTCATGCGCAAAAAGCTCCATAAGATCATCGGCAGCGCCTGTCTCGGCCTCGTCCCGGCACAGGCTCTCATGGATCTCATCGTAGGTGAGGAACCCGCGGTCTCTGCCCTGATCGAGCAGACGCTGAAGTTCGTTCGCTCCCCGAGCCGCGTCGGCGGCCACGCTGGTCATTCCCACTCTTATCACTCTCCTTCGGCGCTTTGGGTACGTGAAACCTACCGCGACCCTCCGTCGGGTGCTTCGCTCTCGGTCGGGGGAGTTCCCCGCATCTCGCGCATTGTCTGGTGATACTGTTCTACGAATGCTGTCTGTTGTGCAGGTGTAAGATCCGGGCGGTTCAGCAGCTCGGCCAGGTCACGATGGACCTGGTCCGCCCGATATTTTTGCAGTCTCCGAATGCAGTCGGCGACTACCGCATCATTGAGCGGTTCGTTCGACATCACGGAGCGAGAATCCTCTAATAGATCGCGAAGATATTCCGAGATTTTTGTGGAGCGCCTGTGTGTCCACGACTCCTGCCATGCAGGTTCATCCTCGGACTCACTATTTCCTTTTTTTTCGGAAGAATCCTTCTTTGCCTCCTCGTCCTCCTCGTCCATCTCTATGCGCCGCAAAAGGGGGAGGGGATCGATGCCCCCTTCGGGGTTGGCGGGGGTGCGGGCCACATACGCGAACAGGCCCTGGCCGCGCGGTGTCAGCAGTATTTTCGGATCGAGCTGGGCGAGAAGATTGGCGCGTGTCTCCGGGGCGAGCAGGGCACGCAGCAGCGTTCGTTCCGCTTTGTGTGCGCCGCTCAAGGCCGGCGGCTGCAGGGGCGGCGGAGTCGGGTCGCTCTCCGGGCGGGGCGGATAGCGGTCTTTGCTCCGCCCATACCCTCCGCCCGATTTGCCGCCATAGTCCCCGCCGCTGCTGCGTCCATAGCCTCCCTGGCCACTGCCATTCCCATAACCGTTTCCGTCGCCCTTGCGGACGATATTGCGGGTGCCGGGATCGAACTGTCCCCAGCGTTCGCGCGTGGCCGGGCGATAGCTCGGAGGCGGCGGCTGTTCCTGGAGCGTGGCGCCGTTCGCCTCGGTGGTGCGGGGATAGCCTCGGTCGCGGGCGGAACTCGCGTACATGGCGATATCAGCGAGGATCGCCTCGATGGCACGGGAAAGATTGTATTGGGAGGAAGGATGCAGCTGGGCGTAACGCTGCGCATAGCGGTCCCGCTGCGTCGCCGAGCGTATCGAGGCCAGAATAGGGATGACTTCGGCGAGCGCCTCTTCTTTGCCGGCATCCGTTTTAATATCATGGCGGCGCAGGGCGATTTCGAGCTGGAAATCGACGCGGGGAACGGCGTTGTCGAGGGCGGCCTGAAACGCCGCCATATCGCCGCGTTTCAGAAGCGAATCGGGATCTTCACCGACCGGCAAACGCGCCACACGCACGTCTGCACCTTCGACTCCCATACTCTCCCACACGGTCGCGGCCCGCAGGGTCGCGCTGATGCCGGCCGTGTCCGCATCGTAGCAGATCAGCACGCGCTTGCTGTAGCGCGCCAGAATGCGCGCGTGCTCTTCCGTCATGGAGGTGCCGAGCGTCGCGACGCACTGCGTAAAACCGGCCTGATGCGCGGTGATCACATCCATGTAGCCTTCGACGAAGACAGGCGGCCGCTCTTCGCTCATTTTGCCTTTCTTGGCAAAGTAGAGCCCGTAGAGCGTCTGCGACTTATCGAAGAGAAGGGACTGTTCGGAGTTGATGTACTTGGCCTTCTCATCCGGGCTCATCGTCCGTCCGCCGAAGCCGATCACATCGCCCTGAACATCGTGAATAGGGAAGATCACACGGTTCCGGTAGGTGTCGTAGTAACCCCCGCCGCGCTCTTTCTCGCGTGTCTTGATCAGTCCCATCTTCGCCGCCAGCGTTATGTCGGCGCGGCGGCGCTGGAGGAAGAACGTCAGGCCCTCCCATTCGTTCGCCGCGAACCCGATCTCGAACTGATCCTGCGTCGGCTTGAGAATGGCGCGATTCGCGAGATAGTCCCGCGCTTCGTCGCTGCGGCTCAGGCGGTCCTGAAAGAACTCGACGGCGAGCCGATTCAGCTCCCGCATCTGCTCCTTCTCGCTGGCGATCTGCGGATTGTGCCCTTTGCGTTCGAA
>JAYTGR010000359.1:0-5625 GCA_043733205.1 Chthonomonadaceae bacterium | reverse complement strand
TAATGTTTCGAGGATGCAGAAAAGGAACGTTCCCTCTACTCGGACACGTATGTGAGAGCAGACATAGTCTTTCTCGAATGAGAGTATCTCTGGTATAACGGATGCAGACAACACGACGCATAATCTGGAATTGGGTGGTATGTTTGGCGCTGGCAATGGCCACGCTGACAAACTGCGGTTCTGCCATGGCAGGTGAGCCGGTCCTCCTCCTCGGGCAGAGCGCCGCTTCACCGCTCCATGCGTGCTGTGTTACTCATCCAATTGCATGCCAGTGCGCTCCGTCTCAGCGCCACGCTGCTTCTGCTGGGATGCACCACGGCGGATGTCAGATGGCGGACTGCCCCTGTGCCGTGACGCCTCCGCAAAAGAGTGCGCCGCTGCCGCCAAAGACAGTCTATACCT
The DNA here is from genome assembly GCA_043733205.1 of Chthonomonadaceae bacterium. Classification (GTDB taxonomy): domain Bacteria; phylum Armatimonadota; class Chthonomonadetes; order Chthonomonadales; family Chthonomonadaceae; genus JANXLO01. The sequence continues at coordinate 5,223 of JAYTGR010000359.1, read as the reverse complement.
CCGCTTCCGCGATGCTCGTCGTGATCCCGAGCGTCTCTCTTGCGACGCACTCGTTGCGTGAGCCGCCGGTCGCTGCCATATCGTCGCTTCCAAGTACCGCTATTCTGTCTCCGTCCTCTCCTCGCGCCCCGCCTTTCCAGGGATAAGTGTGACTCTGTCTGCCAACAGACAGGCTGTTTGACGTCATCACAACTCGTTCCCTCGTGAAAGGTATCGTGCCATGTCTTCCCAATCTCTTCGCGCCTTTGCGCGCCCGTTTGCAGCGGCATTCGCCTGCGCTGCCATGCTGCTTCCTGCCTCAGTTCGTGCCGACGAGACCGGTTCTGTCTCCTGTCCGGTTCTGAGCACCAAGATCGACGCGATAACCAAGGCCAACCAGTCTTCGGACTACAAGGGTGTCCGTTACTACTTCTGCTGCGACGGCTGCAAGCCGCAGTTCGACAAAGACCAGACCAAGTTCCTCAAGGACGCCAAGAACAAAGATAAAGTTCTCGGGATCTCCCTCTTCGATCCTGTCACCACCAAGCGACTGTCCCCGGAGAAAGCCACTATGCACAGCGAATTCGGCGGCGTGCGCTACTTCTTCGCCAAGGAAGACGATAAGACGGCCTTCGACAAGGAGCCTAAGAAGTTCACCGTCGCTCCTAAGAAGGAAATTCTCTACTGCCCGGTGAGCGATGCGCTGGTGGCGTCACCGGCGGAAGCCTCCGACTTCAGCGACTACAAAGGCGCCCGCTACTACTTCTGCTGCGCGGGCTGCAAGCCGCAGTTCGACAAGAGTCCTGACAAGTATCTGGACGGCCTGGACGCGCGCATCAAAGCCGCTCAGGACAAGCAGGCTGCCGCTGCCGGGAAAGACTCCGGCAAGTAGCGTGTGCGGGCCGATTTCACCATCTATTGGGGAGGTCTGCGAAGCCTGATCGGCTGTCGGAGGCTTCCCCTGGGAGAAGATTAATGGAAGAGATGAAGCAGGTAGACCGCAGGAAATTCCTGTCGCAATTTGCGGGAATCGCCGGGGCCGTGGGAGCCGGCATGGCTCTGGGTTCGGAGACGGCGCACGCCGCGGAGGCACCCGCAGCCGGAGGCGCTGGAGTTGTGTGGCCGGGGAATTTCGAGCCCAAAAGCACCGCCCCAGTCTGGAACCCACGGGAGATGCCGAAAGCCGGGGAGAAGATCCATGAGTTCGACATGGAGATCACTGTCTCGAAGCACGAGATCGTCCCAATGGTCGAGATCCATGCCTATACCTACAACGGCACCCTGCCGGGACCGCTGATTCGCGTCAAAGAAGGCGACTGGATCAAGGTCAATCTGAGCAACAAGACGCACGATTTTCATACCATCCACTGGCACGGCATGTATGTGCCCTGCGAAATGGACGGCGTTCCGCTGGGCACTCAATATCCGGTCGGCTACAACCAGAAGTTCACGTATCTGTTCCGCGCGCAGCCGGCGGGCACCCACTTATATCACTGTCATAACATGACCAACATGCATATCCAGGCCGGTCTCTACGGCGCCCTGATCGTCGAGGCAGCGGACAAAGATATCGTGGAGAACACTTTCCCCTACGAGCGGGAGTATACGCTGATGCTCTCCGAGGTCGATACCAACTTCCTGCGCGACCAGATGAACGAGATGCAGCGGATGGGCGAAGTCATGGACTACATGAACGGCAGCGCCCAGATGATGAAGAAGATGGACGGACGCATGATGGGCTGGTTCGCCAACCAGGAGGCGTTTCTGAAAGCCATCAAGGACGGCTGGGTGCCGCCCTACCACAGCAGCATGACCGGCCCAGCCCGCACGATCCAGCCCAACTTCTTCATGATCAACGGCAAGTCCTATCCGATGACCGAGCATCTGCACATCCGATCCGGAGAAAACATCCGGGTACGGCTCATCAATACCGGCCTGATGCCGCACTATATGCACCTGCACGGGCACGATTTCTGGCATGTCTGCCAGGATGGCTCGCCCCTGGCCTCTCCGGTGCGGATGAATACGGTCCCAGTCTTTCCGGGCAGCACCAGCGACATCGTGATCCAGGGGACCAATCCGGGCCACTGGCACTTCCACGATCACAGCGATTTGAGCGGTATGAACAACGGCGTCTCGCCAGGCGGCATGATGACGCACCTGATGTACGAAGACGCGGAAGCTGCGGGCTTCCACTTCAAGGACATCATCGCGGTCAACTCATGATGGCTGCCTCCTGCCAACGCACAGGAATCAGAGACCGAAACACATCGAAGCAGTACGGCGGACAGCCAAGGAGAACATGCTTGAAGACAATAGGACAGTTCATGGGAGCGAGTGCGGCGCTGGCGGCAGGATTGGCGCTTTTGCCCGGCATCGCGTTCGGACAGGCCCAGCAGACGCCGATCCCCGATAAGCCCAGTGTTGCGCCCCAGATCGAGCTCGACGGCACGGGCATCGCCACCCTGGAGGGGCATTTTCCGCGCTTTACCCTTCCCGGCGGCGCGCGTTCCAGCACCAGCCGGATCAACGTCTCCGACTCGGCGCTGCTGCTGGGCATCTCACAGAGCCTGTTTCACAACGGGGGGATCGGCAGTTTTGTGGTCGGTGCGACCTCGACCGAAGGCGCAAACGCTCCCAGTGGGACGAACTTCTTCCTGCATCAGCTCTACCTGGACTATCAGGCCAAAAAGGTGGAGGGCTATCTCGGGCGCACCGATACGGCGACGCGTCTGGTCGATTTCCCGACGATTCGAGGGGACGATCTCAACGAGTTCGTCAGCGTGCTCGATCCCTTTTCCAACGGAGACAACGTGCAGGAGCACCGCTACAGCGACCAGGCCGCGCTGATTTTCAACCGCAAACTGCGCTACTTCGTGAATCTGCATGCCCAGCATCTCATCAGCGGGACGCCGAACACGCTGGGCCAGGGCGGCCTCAACTCCTACGGCGTCAGTTTCCAGTACCACGGCGCTCCTACTCTGGAGGCGATCCAGAAGATCCCGCTGTGGGGATTTGGCTATGAGCGGCGCAGCGTCGCTTCCGGCAATGGCGGCCCTTCGGACGTGCTGTACGGCGGCCTCGTCTACAATATCAACCCCGACCCGACCGACCGTGTGGATGTGCGCCTGCAGGACATCTACTCGTTCAGCAGCGGCCTGACCGGTTTTGCCGATGTGACCGACACGTTTCGTGCAGGCTCCAACAGCATTGCGGCGGCGGTGCGCTATCTGCACAGCCCGTTCGGCGTTCCCGGCTATCAGGTGTCTCTTACGGCCGGTTACAAGAGTTTCAACCGCGTCAGCAATGCCAATACCGTGGCGCTCGCCCTGACGGGCGTAAAGCGGCTGGGCGACGGGTTCGACCTCGTCGTGCAGTACGCGTACCAGCACCGCGATACGGCCTACGCGGCGGTTTACAGCGGAGTCAAAGACGAGCATTCGATTCAGATCGGCTTCGTCTTCAACTTCAACAACACCTTCAATCAGCATCTCGGCCCCCGCCGCTCGCTCCTGAACCTGCAGCACCAGTACCTGCCGGAGTGAGCACCCAGGCGGATCTAAAATAAGGATCACGACGATGAACAGAAAGACTTTACAGAGGACGCTTGCGGCCGCCGCAGGCCTCTCCGCACTGGCGCTTGCAGCGGCATTGCCGATACGGCCGGCGCACGCGCAGGATGCAGGCGGCAGTTCCACGGCGAAGGGCTCCTCCAAAGAGGCGATGAAAGATGTGCCCCGTCTCAAGGAGAAGCAGGTCGTGACGGTGACCGGCAAGGAGGACTGGTCCGCCCTGACCGGTTTCGGAGCGGACGCCGGGATGGCGGAGATGATGACGCAGATGATGGTGGGCGGCTCCGGCATGGAGCACATGAAGATGGGAGCCATGAAGCCGGGGATGAAGATGACGAGCATGCCCGGAATGCCGATGGGCGACGGAGCCCCCTCCGACGGGATGCCCGTTACGGTGACGCTCGCTCAAAACCCGCCGGTCGTCGGCGACAACCCTCTCGACGTTCTGGTAACGGATGCCGCTGGCAAGCCCATGACCGGCCTGAAACTGATGGCCTCCGTCGCCATGACCAGTATGGATATGGGGACCGCCAAGCCCAAGGTCGTCGAAGGCAAAGACGGCCACTATGCCGTGACCGCCGCCTTCAGCATGAAGGGGCCGTGGCAGGTCACGCTGATGACCGATCCCAAGGCGAAGAAAGCGGCAGCCCTGCATACGGCGCTCACATTCGATGTCGGCAGCAAAGACAAATGGGTGTCGCCGCAGGCCCCAAAGGCGCCGACAGAGGGCGAAGCAGGAGGATGGCAGGTCGTTGTCAACACCAAACCGGAGATGTTCAAGGTCGGAATGAACATGCTCGATGTGACGGTCCTCGACCCGGCAGGAAAGCCTGTCACCGGCGCGAAGATCACGAGTTCCGTGGCGATGACCAGTATGGACATGGGAACCGCCCATCCGAAAACGCAGGAAGGCAAAAACGGACACTACACGACCGCAGCCGAGTTCAGCATGAAGGGTCCGTGGCGCGTGAGTGTGACCGTGACACCTCCGAACCAGAAGCCGTTCACCAGGGCATTCGACTTCGCGATCGCGAAATAGACCCCAGCCTGGGAGAGAGGAACAGACGGGCTCAGCCGCACAGTCTCCCCTCTCCTGTCACATCGGAACGCGCGGAACGTTCTCTTTCCGTGTTACCGAGGCCAACAGAGCCTCAGAAGGAATGAAAAATGAAAAAACTTATTCTCGCCCTCGCGGCGCTTACAGCCCTTTCCAGCGCCGTTCTTGCCGCTCCGCAGACGCATACCAAGAAGCCGTCTGCCCAGACTAAGAAGGCGGCTCTGATCTGCCCGGTCACCGGCGACAAGATCGCCTCGGTGAAAGCCGCCGTGGGTCATAGCTCCTACAAAGGCAAGACCTACTACTTCTGCTGTGCAGGCTGCAAACCCCGATTCGACAAGGATCCTGCGACGTTCGTGAAGAACTCCAAGGCCGGCAAATTCGAGAAGATGTAGAGGCTGCCGCTCCACAAAGGCTTCTCTCCCCTACGACGTAATGAGAGAGAGCCTCTGTAACGCAGGAGGCAGGCTCAATCGGATCGGTTCCCCGGCATTCAGGCAGGAGAATCGCCTCCTATTGGGCCTTCCGTCTGCCTCATTAGGATAAGAGCACTTGCTCTACCGCGCGGCGCAGAGAACGCGGCATAGGGTCGGCATAACCGAAGCGAACCAGCAG
>JAYTGR010000358.1:0-14350 GCA_043733205.1 Chthonomonadaceae bacterium | reverse complement strand
TAATGGAGGGATCGCACAGAATGACGTCCGGCTGTGCGAGCACCACGGCTTCCGCAGAGATCTGCGAGACGGGCTCCACGACGACATTTCTGCCGCCTGCAATGGTGACGAGGTCGTCGAGAAACGAGCCTGGCCCCGTCGTATAGATGGGATCGGTGCCGTAGATAATGAAGACCTTGGGGCGGCCGATCGCGCTCGATACGGCTTTGCGGACGGCGTCGAGACGGGATTTCATCCGTCCCACGCTCCGTTCCGCTTCGGCATTCTGCCCCGTTGCGCGCCCCAGAATACGAATGGTGTCGTAGACCTGCACCACCGTATGGGCTTCCAGAACGAGCAGAGGAATATGCACTGTTCCGAGCTGGGCGATGATCTGTCGGTTGACGGCATTGTCGGCGACGATCAGATCGGGCTTCTGCGCCAGAATGCGCTCGACGCTCATATCGCTGTAGCCGCCTACATGAGGTTTTTTGGCCGCTTCCGCCGGGAAGTCGTCCGCCGAAGTGTCTGCGGCGACACGGCTGCTCAAGCCGAGATCGAACAGCAGTTCCGTACAACTGGGCGCGAGCGAAACGATCCGCAGGGGTGGGGCCGGAAGAGAGACCACTCGCGCCGCCGAATCGGTGAGCGCGAGTGGAAAAGTCGTGGGGAGGGCGGCGAGTTCCGCTTCGGTGTCGCTCTGCTGGGAAGTGGCACGGGCAGTGCGCTTGATCGGCTTAGGCTCACTCTGCAGACGCCAATAGAGCAGGCCCGCCACTCCCAGTATGAACAGCAGACCGAAGAGATTGCGGACCTTCACCGGGGTTTACTCTGGGGCGGACGGCCTCCGGAAGGGCGCGGACTCGTTGGGCGGGAGGAGCGTGACGAACCACCTTTGGAGAGGAACGCCGGCCGGCCCGGGTTCGCTGGACGTCCGGAAGGCTGAGAGTTGTAAGCAGGCCGTCCGGAGGGGCGCCCGCTGCTTGAGGGATGTGCCGGGGGCTGAGATTCGTAGGCGGGCCGGGTGGAAGGGCGGGCCGGACGATTGGCGGGACGCGCTGGGCCTCCCGGACCGCCGGACGGACGCGGCGACGAACTCGATCCGGCGGCAGGACGCGTCTGTCTGCGCGCACCGGAGTTGCGGGCGGATTCGTTCACGGGGCGGCGTGCTGGTTTCACGACGTCATTTTTATGGCGGGGCGGCGGCTTGGGCGCCGCAGGCGTCAGCGGTACGGTGAGCCCTGGCGCAGGCAGGGGCTTCTGCGGTGTACGCCGTGCCTCGCGGGGCGGCGTGGGAGTCGGCTTGGCCATTGCCAGAAGTTCCTCGACTTCCGTCGCGGTCAGTTTGCGCCAGGTGCCGGGGTTCAGTCCTTTGAGACCGAGATTGCCGAAGCGGATCCGCGTCAGTTCGCGCACTGGATTGCCGACCGCTTCCATCATGCGGCGGACCTGCCGATTGCGGCCCTCGAAAAGAGTGATGTCGATGGTCGTACACTGTGTGGCGGCATCGTACTCGACGAACATGAGTTCGGCGGGTGCGGTCTTGCCATCCGGCAGGTCGATGCCTTCGATGAGCGCATTGGCGGCGACTTTATCCACGAAGCCGCGCGCCCGCACACGGTAGACCTTGGGCACGTGGAAGCGGGGATGCGTAAGACGATTGGCGAAATCGCCGTCGTTGGTGAGCAGCAGCAGTCCTGCACTGTCGACATCGAGGCGGCCCACAGGGTAGACGCGCTCTTCCACCTGCGACACCAGTTCGATAACGGTGCGTTCCGCGTTCGGGTCACTGACCGTGCAGGTATAGCCAACGGGCTTATTGAGCATGATATAGATTGGTTTGACGGCGACGGGAGCGGCGATAGTTTCCCCATCCACAGAAATATCGTCTTGTGTCGGGTCTACTTTCGTGCCCAGTTCTTTGACGATCTTTCCGTTGACGGTTACTCTACCCTCCGTAATCATCGTCTCGCAGGCTCGGCGCGAGGCGACGCCGGCGGCGGCGAGGGCCTTTTGCAAACGTGGCAAATCTTGTCTTTTGTCTTGTTCCATACTTTAAGGATACCAGAACTGCCGCGAAAATGCCAACTAATGCCGTGAATCGCCCTGCAAAATTTCTCTGTCTCTGCACAATCGAGCGTGCAGCCGGCACTGCCTCGGCCGCCACGAGGGGGCTTGCGGCGATCTGTCTGCCGCCACTCATGACTTCCAGAGAGCCGAGACTGCTGCCCGCTGCCACGGGAGCCACGGCCGGAACCAGCGTAATATGACGCGCGAACGTCGGCGTCTCGCCGATGCGTGAGACAATCTGCATCCCTTTGGGAACGCAGAGGGCGACGGCAGGACGCACGCCGTTGCGGACGACGCACTCACCGACGACCTCCCCCGTCCGCGCGATTTCGTGGGGAGCGAAGTTTTTGAAACCGAAGTCCATCATCTCTGCGGTCTCATGCACGTAGTTGGGACTTTTCAGGACGACCGAGATCAGCTGCCAGCCGTTATGTGTCGCGGAGCCGACATAGCAGTGGCCGGCAGGAACCGTCCAGCCGGTTTTCACGCCATCGGCGCCGTTGTAGTGTCCGAGAAAATGGGAATGGTTGCGCATGAGGACATCGTGGGTGTTGATGGAACGCACGATTTTGTACTTTTCCGTCCGCACGACATCGCGAATGCGGTCCTCCTGCATCGCTGCGCGGCCGATCATGGCGAGATCCCGGGCGGTGGTGTAGTGCTGCGGTGCGGTCAGGCCATGGGGATTCATGAAGTGGGTGTTGGCCGCGCCGAGTTCCGCCGCTTTCTGGTTCATCTTTGCGACGAAGGCGGCCTCGCTGCCCGCCACATACTCCGCCGCCGCCACGCAGCCGTCGTTGGCAGACCGCATGAGAATCGCGCGGAGCATATCGTGCGAAGTCAGTTTCTCGCCCGGCTTCAGGTGCATCGAACTCTCTTTGACCTGGCAGGATTTGGGACTGGCGGTGATGATCTCACCGTCTTTGACGCTCTCACAGAAGAGCAGCGCCGTCATGACTTTGGTAGTGCTTGCCATCGGGCGTCGGGCGTCGGCATTTTTTTCGTAGAGCACCTGTCCGCTCACCGCGTCGATAAGAATCGCGCTGACCGCCTTGACGTCAGGCTGCTGCAGCGGCGGAAGGTCTGCGCCTTCCCCAGGCGGGGGAGTGACCACACCTGGAGCGGGCGGGACGGGACTGGGGGGCGTAACTGCAGCCGGCAGGGATCCTGTCTGCTGTGCAGCGCCTGTGCTGGGAGCGGAGTGGGAGCGCAGGGCGGCGGCTCCCACACAGCCGAGAATCAGGGCGCATGGCAGTGCATGCCACAGCAGGCGGCGCAGACGCGTCGGTCGAGAAGGACGATTGGGAAAAACGGTCGGTGAAGCGATGACAGCAACCTCCCGGAACGGAGACTCAGGAATAGAATATTGTAGCAGATCATACCAGCGACAGACAACCGTTTCGACATCGGGGATTCAACTTCCTTCCTGTGCCGCCTCGATTTCGGCATGGCGGGGGAAACTCGGCAAAAAAGCGGCTTTTCTCTCCCCCCAACCCTCGATTTTAGGGTATACTAGCCGTAAGTGGATAGTGCCGTCCGTACGGTGTAATCTGCTCCATATTTTGGTAGCAATCAGGAAAGGAACGATCCATTTGGCACAAGTGACTGTCAAGCCGGGTGAAAGCATCGAAACGGCTCTGCGACGTTTCAAGAAAATGACGATGGAGAGCGGCATTCTGAAAGAGGCCCGCGCGCACGAGCATTATGAGAAGCCCAGCGACAAACGACGCCGCGAAGCGGCGGCCCGCCTGCGCAAAATTGCCAAGGCCAAACGCCAGGCAGAGAGCCGCGAAGCCCGTTAAGCTTCCTCACTGAAGATATCTTACAGCAAAAAGGCACGGTGGAATATTTCGAAATATTCCACCGTGCCTTTTTGCCTAATCCCCGGCCCCTTCCCGGAGCGGGAAGGGGGTTAGGTTCTAAGCGAACGGCAGCATCGTGAGCCGAGCGACAGTCGAAATAGGATCTTTCGCGGGGGGAGGATCTTTGCCTTTGTCACCGGAGTCGCTGCCTTTTTTATCGGGGGCAGCGCCATCGGGTTTTGCACTGGCTCCGGGACTGTCCGGCTTGTCGGTTTTACTGGTGTTCGCAGTCGCATCGCCGGCATCCGGAGCGGGAACCGGCTCGTCCAAAGGCACATCGCTGCCGGAATCGACAGGAGCGGCGTCGTGGGGACGCAGGCGCCCTTTGCGGTGTACACTGCGATGATTCATCGCGTAGACCGCCTCTTTGTCCGGTGCGGTGATCGTGACTGCGTCTTCGTGGCCGTCGAAGAAGATTTGTGCGACCATTTTGCGGGCAGGCTTACGGTTGACTGTCACATAGCTCGGGCCTTCGATGCTCGGCATCGTCATCAGCGTAATGCTCTCCGGCGGCAGCGATTTCGACCAGTTTGCCAGCGCAATCAGCTTCTTCGCATTCAGATTGGGGCTCATGTGCAGATTGTCCGTGATGTTATCCAGGACATCGGCGCCCTTGAGCAGCATCGCCGGGGTGCGGATCTGACTGCGCAGCGCCTCCAGGAACTCATGCTGTCTCTCCGCGCGCATCAGATCGCTGTCGGAGTGCCGGATTCGCACATAACCCATCGCCTGATAGCCGTTAAGATGCTGCATTCCGGGTTTCAGGTGAATATGAAGCAGTGCCCAGTCGTCGTCGTAGTCCAGCTGCTTCTTGACATCCAGGGTCACGCCGCCGACCGTATCCACGATTTTCTGAAAAGCCTCGAAGTGCAGCGTGACATAGGCATCTGTGTCGATGCCGAAAGCGTCTTTGATCGTCTCCTGCGTCAGTTCCGGGCCTCCGAACTGATGCGCGGCATTGATCTTGTGGGTGCTGTGGCCGGGGACATGCACGGCGGTATCGCGCGGAATCGTCATGACGCTGATCGTCTTCTTATCGAAGTCGTAGTGCGCAATCATAATGGCATCGCTGCGGCCGTTGGTATTCATCAGGGGAACCGGAACGGCGACGCCGTTGATCCGCTTGCCGACATAGTCCCGATCGCAGCCGAGAATAAGCAGATTAAGCGTATGGGGGTGATCCGGAAGATAGTTTGCGGGAGTGTAGGAAGCCAGCGGATTGCCGCGGAACCAGTCGCCTAATGTCGTATTCTTGACGAAGTCCGTTACCGTTGGGTTGTGTCCATACCGCTTGACAAGCGCGCCACTGGCGACAAGCGCAAGGCAGACACCCAGGGCAAGCGTCCATTTCGCCAGCCGCCACAATCGGTTCGGCCTGGCACGTCGTCGTCGCGAAACCGGTCCGTCCGAACCCGAAGGCTTTGCGTTCGCACTGGTTACGCCGGAAGGCTGCTCTGAATCGTTCACCGCTCTCTCCTTATGACCTGCGGCTCCGGCGATCCGGGCGCACTGAAAATCTCCTGCGCTTCCCTGTCTGCAAAAGCGCCGCCAAATATACTATATCACCGGTTTTCCCTAACTGTCAAGCGGTTTAAGCCGCCGGATAGTTCCCGGAGCAGGATGAAAGAACCTATTTTCATGACAGAAAGACCCGGCTTTGTGGCGGGCATACCGATAAATTGGAATTGACAACCTGTCGGAACAGGCTTATAATGTGCCTACCATGAATATCGTTTTCATCGTTATCGACACACTGAGGGCCAGTCGGCTCGGCTGCTATGGCTTCCCGAAACCGACCAGTCCGACGCTGGATCGGCTGGCTGGGGAGGGCGCACGGTTTGACCGCTGTTTCGCTCCCGGTATCCCCACCACCCCAGCGCACACCACCATGTTCACGGGCCTGCACCCGCTGACGCACAATATCGTCTGTCATGGCGGGCAGGCTGACCTGGACCGCAAGATCCCAGTGCTGGGCGAACTGCTTCAGAACGCGGGCTACACCACTGCAGCAGTGGACAACCTGTTCGACATGAAGAACTGGCTGGCGCGGGGGTACGAGTTCTATATCAATCCATCTTATCGGCATAAGCTGCGGCTGCTGGTCTCCTGCGAGGAGATCAACGCCCGCGCAATTCCCTGGATACGCGCCCACGCGGCAGAAAAATTTTACCTTTTTCTGCACTACTGGGAGCCGCACACTCCTTACCTGCCGCCGGAACGCTACCGCACCTTCTACCCTGCCGGCCGGGATCCTTTTTCACCGCACTATACCTCGTTCGAGCCTATCAAACGTCAGCCGTTCTGGGAGATGTTCCGCGACCTCTGGTTTAACAAACTCGGACCTGTGACCGATGCAGAGTATGTCGCTTCCCTCTACGACGCCGAAATCCGCCACGTCGATGACGGCGTTGCCGAGATACTCGCCGCTCTGGAAGAGACCGGCCTGGCCGAAGATACGCTGGTCGTTCTCACGGGCGATCATGGCGAGAGTATGTATCAGCACGATATCTATTTCGATCACCACGGGCTGTACGACGATATCACGCATGTCCCCCTGATCTGCCGCCTGCCCGGCACGATTGCACCGGGACAGGTGATCGAACCGATGGTACAGCATTTCGACATCGCCCCCACGCTGCTGGAGGCGGCGGGAACCTCTGTTCCCCCTGCAATGGAGGGCCGCAGTCACTGGAAGGCGCTGACGGGCCGGGAAGAGCCTATCGGATACCCGAAGGTGATCAGCTGCGAGGCGACCTGGCAGGCCAAATGGGCGGTCCGCACCGACAGCGCCAAATTCATACTGGCCCGCGAGCCCGACCGGCATGGCATGCCGCCCCGTGAACTCTACGACCTGGCGAACGATCCGGGAGAGACGGTCAACCTGGCGGAGGATCGGCGCGGTCAGGCTGCGGAGATGGAAGCGGAACTGGAGGCGTGGATCGCAGCCGGTCTGGCGCGCACCGGCCGTTCGGAAGACCCGCTGCGCGCGCAGGGGATTACACTCGGCAAACGCTGGAACGGCTGAGGCACATCCTTCTCAATCATCCTGCAGCGTCTGCCGGAACAGTCCTGTCCTGACATTACCTTCAGGACAGGACTGTTTCATCGCGGCCTACTGCCCGCCGCCCGGATTACTGGAACCGGAGGGGAAGGGCGCGGGGCTCCCTCCCGAGATTCCTCCGGGAGCCGAACCGGGCGCGGTGGGAGACAGCGGAGAAGGAACTCCGGGAGAAGGTATGGGAGAGATGGGCGGCGAAGGCACCGTCATGCTTTCCGGTGCAGGATCGCTGTTGAGATCCCCAGGCGCAGGCAGAACGGTGTTCGTCTCTCTCGGCAGATGTCCGGTATTGATCTGCGCCTCGATATTGTTTGCAAATCGAATCAGCGTTTTACGGATGAAGGCGCCGTTGGAGTCGGAGCGGAGAGGAACCCAGACATCGCAGGTATAGAACGTACTGTGAAGCAGCAGCCCTTTGACGACGCTTTTCGGTATGCTGGCGTAGTCGGAGTAGGCAGGCTGGTTTGGGGCCTGCACCCAGTGAATCAGCAGAATCGTGCTGTCGTGGCCCTGTGCGATCTCCATAACATAGTGCGTATGGCTCTCACCGCCCGGTCGAATCAGCAGTTTGTCCCCCTGCAGAATGCGTCCATCCGTATCCATCAGATAGCTGGCCGGAGACCGCAGTCCATTGAAGGTGTTGAGACGCGCGATGCTGACGAACACAGGTGCCTGCGTGCCAAGCTGATAGACCCGATTCAGGGCAGCAGGGTGGTCGCGTTCGCCGTCCCCTACAGGCGGAGGACAGTCCACTCCCTGCCAGCGGAAACGATCCACGTCGAAATGGTCCGGAATAGCGACCATCTCCTGCCGTGACACGCGCCATTGGTTCGCAAAACGCGCGCCGAAACTGGCAAGGCTGGTCAGAATCAGCAGGGCAATTATATGGAGACCCACTTTTGGTATTTTTGACATTTGATTCCTCGCAGGACGAACAGTTCACCCATCGCCCCCAGCAGGGGCAGAAGATAGAGCGTGGCAGGCGCCAGATAGGTCACCAGATCTTTATCGTTGATCCCTACCCAGGCCAGCGCCGAGAGGCGGACGGCAAGCAGCATGCTCATCCACACCAGACCGCAGACGACTGCAAATACCTTGGTGCGGAAACGCGCTCGCACCAGAGACAGATACCACACATTTCCGACCAGGAAGAGCAGCGCGGGAGCGAGCCCCATACGTATCTGCGAGGCCCACATCTCATACGGCTGTGCTGCCAGGACTTTGAGGGGGTTGTACTCCAGGGAGAGTTCGGCCTGCATACCGCTGTTTAGCAGCACATGCAGCAGCAGACTCATCAAGCGGCCTGTAAGCCAGACACGCGCCGATTCCAGCAGGTCGCCCGGTATGGGGACCATCAGAAACAGAAACAGCAGCGGAAACGCCGCCACGCGCAGCGCCTGGGTGCCATGTCGATAGCCGACCAGCCCGATAATGAGAAAGACGAAAGCCAGAGCCGTGATCGTGGGATCGTTGATCCAGGTTGCCACGCACGTGAAGGCGCCTGCCAATAGCAGCGGCCAGAAAAGACGTTTTGGCGGCAGCGGCTTCTCTTTGAGCAGCGAGACGACAGCGTTGTATTCCCGCTCCTCGCGTGCCCACTTTTCCGATGCCGAGAGGCGGTCCAGCCGGCCCGCCTGATACCGTTTCATCAGGGTGTCGAGTTCAGGTAACATCAGACGATAACGGTTGAGCCAGATCCAGCCCAAAGCGAGCGGCAGGATCACAACGCCATAAAACTGGAGCGAGTCCGGCAGCAGCCAGCGGCGCAGCCAGCTCAGATACGCGGGTCCGAATATCAGCACGAGGAGCAGGCTGGTGAAAATCACCTCTCTGCGCACGGCGCTGCTGCTGCGCAGCACCAGGAGACGATGGTACGCGAACTGCCAAACCGAAGAGACGCGCGTCGGTACACGCGGTTTCGGTACACCGGCTTCTCGCTGCGGGGAACGCGTGGAAACTCTGGTCCGCCCCGCCCCTTTGTTCGATTTCGAACGGACTGTTCTGGGGGTCGGCAGGGAATCGTCGTCCTCTTCCTCTTCCTCCGGAGCTTCCGCCTCCACCGGCAGGTCGTCCGCCGTAGGTTCTTCTGGTTCTGAGTTGACTGTATCTGTAGACAAAGTCGTTTTCCGTCCTGCCATTTCACTGCACCCAGGCGCGATCCTGTAAGGCCGCAGACCGCACTTTGCAAATCTATAACCTGATAATACCCCGAAAATTGTGGTCTTGTCGCGATGTATACAGCGGCAGGAGCCTTGCGGTGGCTTTACAGCTGGCGGAAAGAACGTTATAATCGATCTCTGGTACACCGAATCGTGACCGCGAGCGGGCAGCTGTAATTCGCATCGTCCTTCCGCTGGCGAAGCGTTTCTCTGAAAGAGGGAAAAGGAAAAAGCCATGTTCGACCTGCTGATACGGGGCGGAACCGTCGTGGATGGGACGGGCCAGTCAGGGTTTAGCGCAGATGTCGGCGTCGTCGGAGACACGATCTGCGAAATAGGATGGATTCCGGCGGAGGCGCAGGCGGGGAAAACGATAGACGCGGCCGGTAAGGCGGTCGCGCCCGGATTCATCGATATTCATACTCACGCGGATATCGCTCTGCTCGCGCGCCCTCAGCACCTGCCGAAGGTGATGCAGGGCGTCACCACGGAGGTCTTTACGAACTGTGGACTCGGGTTTGCGCCCATCACCGAAGCGGGGCTGCTTATCCAGCGCAAATATATCGCCGGACTCTTCGGCGACGACAGCGGGGAGGTACACCCTGCGGATGGGAACCCTCAGCCGCGTGTCGATTGGAACTGGCGCACGGTCGCGGAGTTTTTAGCGCGGTTCGAGATTCAGGGCACGGGCGCAAATATCGTCTATCTGGTCCCACATGGCTCCCTGCGTGTCTCGGCGATGGGAATGGAGGAGCGGCCCGCGACGGAGGCAGAGCTGGAAACGATGTGTGGGCTGCTCTCGCAGGGACTGGAGGAGGGAGCCTGGGGGATGAGCACCGGCATCTGGTATGCGCCCATGCGGGCGGCGGCACGAGAGGAGCTGGTCCGATTGTGCGGACTCGCCGGTTTCTTCGCGACCCATCAGCGCGACTATGGAGAGGCAGTCTTCGCGGCCACAGAGGAGAGCCTCGCCATCGCCCAGGAGGCAGGAGTGCCGGTGCAGATCTCTCATCTCCAGATGAACGGTCCCGGCAATGCCGGGCGGGCGGCGGAACTGCTGGCGAAGCTGGAGAGCGCCCAGGCTCGGGGCATCGATGTGACCTGCGATACTTATCCCTACACCGCAGGCTCCACATTCATCCAGTCGCTGCTGCCTGCCTGGGCGATCGAGGGCGGCCCCGAGGCCATTTTGCGGCGTCTTGGCGAACCGGAGTCACGCGTCCGCATCGCTGCCGCACTGGCGGCGCTGCGTGTGGACTGGAGCCGGTATAATCTGGTCGGCACAGAGAGCCCGGCTGGCCATGCGTACGAAGGACGACAGTTTACCGAGATCGCCCAGGCGCGCGGCTTGAGCCTAGGGGAGTTCGTATGCGCTGTGCTGGAGGAGGAACAGCTGCGCGCCTGCTTCGTGCATCACGCGGCTCATGAAGAGAATGTGCGGGACATCCTGCGCTGGCCAGGACAGATGGTCGGCAGCGACGGCCTGCATCTGCCCGGGAAAACCCACCCGCGCCTCTATGGTACTTTCCCGCGTGTGCTGGGCCGCTATGTTCGCGAGGAGAAGGTTCTCTCCCTGGAAGCGGCGGTTCACAAAATGACAGGCCTGCCTGCCGCCCGTCTGGGGCTGAAGCTGCGGGGGCTGCTGCAGAAAGGACATGCCGCCGATCTCGTTGTCTTCGATCCCGCCACTGTAGGTGACACGGCCACCTTTGACGAGCCGCTTCGTTACCCGACCGGGATTCCTTTCGTATGTGTCAATGGCATCGCCGTCAAAGAAGGAGATCGCTCGACAGGTACACTTCCCGGAAAAGTACTGCGGCGCGCCTAAGAGCCTGCAGGGCTGGACTCCAGATCCTTCTCCAGCGGGCGAATGTGGAATGTGCAGGTGTTCGCTCCATCGACGATCGCGGAGACACGCGTCACTTCGGTTTCGCCGAGGAGCTTTTCATAGAGGGCGCTCTCGCTCTGACAGCAGATGGCCGGGTGGTTGCGCGCAACCGCGCAGACAGAACAGTTGCGTTTGATGAGCGCGTAGCCTGCCGGCCCCTCCGTGCAGACTTCCGTCATGAACCCGTTGGCGGTTTCCAGGCGGGCCAGTTCGCTCAGACGACTTGCAAGGGAGCGATCGCGCAGACGCGACTTCAAGGTAAGGAGCGCGCGTTCGCGCCGGCGCTGCAGCAGTTCGTCGACCGCAGCCTGCCCCTGCCACGCCCTCAGCTCATCCAGCACCTCGTTCAGAGCGGTATCGTATTGACGCGGAAAATTCTCATCGCCGGAGAGGGTCAGCACGTATCGATGGGAAGGCCTCCCTAATCCGCGGCGTTCGACGGTTACGGCGACCACGTTCTCCGCTTCCAGAGCAGTCAGGTGCTGACGTACCGCCACCTGCGAGATACCCAGGTCACGCGAGAGTTCTTCGGCGGTCATAGCGCCGTTCACTTTGATGCCGTTCAGTATCTCCTGACGGGTTAGTCCATTGGCTCTGGGCATTGTCTGTTCTCCTCGACCGTATACAAATGTAAAATGGATATAAACGATAGACACATAGGTTACGCTTCAGCAGGAACGTTCTGTTCCCCATTTATCACGGGCAGGTGATGTAAATTCCAAAATATTATTCCGTTTTATCTTTTTGCCTTAGCAAGAGCTCTGGGTGCGCACAGAACACTCGTCAAACGTAAAAAAAATCCCGAAAACCGTGGGTTTTCGGGACAGATTCTATAAGTGATAATGCGATATAGACATTTAAGGAAACTACCGTTGGAGCGTTTCCTCAAACTGCATCGGCTTCCCTGGCTGAAGTCAGAAGGTTAAACGTTTTTAGACCCTCAATGCTTGATTTTAATCCCGTACTTTGCGAAATCAAAATTGGGGCTCTGCTGAGGAATGTGGCATTGCAGACAGGCTTGCATCCCCACCTTGCCCATCGCGATTTTCGGATCTTGTTCATGCCTCGATGCAGGACCGTGGCAGCTTTCGCACCCTACATTTTCGAGAGAGGGGTCGTCGAGCGGCTCATAAATCCGCTTTGTCGATTGACGGCGACCATGTGGCAAGCCACACATTCCGGATCCTTATCTTCTTTCACATTTTCCAGGGTATGCGTCGCATGCGCGTGTGCGCTGCTGTTCCAGATCGTAAAAGCCTCTTGATGGCACCGTAAACATGCAGCGCTGCCCAAATAGGAAGCTCCATTTATGGCAGGAGATTTCGGAACTTGGGAGAGTAGATCCTCAGTCGCTACTCTCTCTAAATAGACCGCTTTGATCTGCATCGTCGGCAGATTGTCGGCGAATTTAGGCCCCAATGGCGTGTATGTCACTGCATTTGTCGGCGATTTAGGCAGAGGAGCCAATCTGGCAAGCCCAATATATTTACCGTCTTGCCCATTACATACGAGGATTGTACTGCCTTCCTGTTCTGTTTCCTGCGGATGATCTCCCGCATGCGCATAAATGGCAAGTTGAAAAAGGCCGGATTGGCGCACAAGATCGGCTGCTTCGGCCTTTGGGCCATGAAATATCAAAATCTGTCAATAGCCGCCCGCTGAATAGCAGCTGTAGTGGCGTGCAGGCTGGGAGGCAGGGCGCCTGCGCCCTGTCCCTCGATACTCAGAGTCAAAACCAGGAGAGAGGCGGCGAGGTGGTGAACGCCGTCAAGACAAGCGTCGAACGGCCGATCGGAGCATAGGCCTGAATGGCCAGCGCAACCGTGTAACGATGCCCCTTATCGTCCTGCGAGGGTGCCGAGCCTAACTTTGCGGCTGCATAAGGGGAGTTTGCGACGATGCGGGTCACTTCAACAGCAGGCTCTCCATAAGTGCGCAGCTCCAGTCGTTTCTCGCTTAGCCCGTTAGATTTTAGTGGGATAAGCAAGTTATCGCCCGAAACCATCAAACCCACGCGAGTTTCGAAGATCGGGGTAATCTCCGCTGTGTCCTGCTGGTCCGTTAGGCCGAATGTCGTCTCTTTGCCGAGGATGCCGTTCCATAGCTGCATGCTGTGTTCCACCGCATTTCGATACGCGAGCCGGTGTACTTTAGGGACTGCTGTCAGGTCGACAAAGATACGAGTGTTTTTGGATACCGGCAGGGCTTTCAGCAGCGAAGCTGCCTGAGCGAACTGGCCTTGCGACACCATATTCGCAGTCTGCGCCAGCAGACTGCGCTCCGGCAAATAGGTTTCGCGAGGCGTAAGGGGCGACATCGGTCTGGCGGACTGCTGCGCATGGGATGCAGGAAGCAGAAATCCGACCATCGGTATCACGCCGAAAGGCAGCGCGCCTCCCAGAAGCATCCCCACCGAACTCCCTTCCGGCGTCACGCTGCTGGGTGCAGCAACGTTGATCTGGAAATTCGCAGTGGACGTCATATCGCTGGCTGTCGGATCCGTGCCGCCGATTGCCGTGAAGATACCGACAAAAGAGTCCCCGACCGCAGCGCTGGGAGACAGGTCGATATGAAACACCTCGAACACCGATGACAGTTCCCCAGGAGCCAGGGAAAGCGGCGCATTGTTTAAAAACGGGTTGTCGTCCAGCGTCACGTCCGCTGAACCGCTGAAGGTAAACGAGTCTGCATCGATGTAAAACGTGGATCCCGTGTTGTTCAGCAGCGTGCCTGTATAGGCCACGCTGTCGCCCGGGTCTCCGCTCTGGTTATTCGCCGTCAGTGTGAGGCTCAACTGTGCGTGCGCGCCAGTCGCTCCGAGCAGAGCGAGGGCGGCTGCGAGAAAGAGAGGGGGTTCGCGTCGTACGTCAGAGCCAGCGGTCGAAGGATCCGTGTCGAGAAACCACGCCCACGAATCAGATTGCGTCCGATCTGGGCATAATCCATCGCATCCGGATTTACCAATCCCGATACGGTGCGACTGCCGTACAACCCTAAGAGGAGAGTGGCTCCCAGCGTCAGTGCCAGGACCGGCAGCCACTTTCAGCAGCGCGCCGCGCTGGTAAAGTCGCCGCTGCTTAGCGTGGCATCAACACGCTCCTTGCGCATAAAAAATGCTGCAGGCATCGGGCGTTCCTCCTTGGAAACCGACGTGCCTCCCCAACTAAGCCGAAAGGGGAAATATAGTTTTGGGCCTCCAAACGGCCCTGATCTTCTGCATCGTAGATGCTGTGGGCTCGGCTGCTGTGCAAAATTTGGTCTCTTATATGTAGAAATGTTGCCTTAAGGGGCTCAGATGCCGACTAATCACCACATAATAATGGTGGAAACGCAG
>JAYTGR010000357.1:0-5640 GCA_043733205.1 Chthonomonadaceae bacterium | reverse complement strand
CCGCACCCAGCGCGAGCAGCGCCGTCAATCCATAACCCAGCAGCACCCAGACCGGCAGGGGAGTGAGCGTATCGACTCCGGCGCGGGCGCGAAAGACGGCTTCAGAAGCCAGCTGCAGAGTGATGTAGACCACCGAAGGAACGGTGATCGCGCCTGCGGCGAGCGCGTGCAGCCAGGGTGTGCTGCGGTTCGAGGTCTCTCCCTGGCCTCGCCGCATGGTGGAGAGAAGCAGATAGACTATCCAGACTGCGGTGAGGGAGAGAATATCGTAGGTGTGGACGGCGCCAAGGACGAGGCCGCAGAGGCCTGCCCCGACGGCATAACGCATCCTGCCGGTCCGGACGCCCTGAAACAGCAGGGTGAGAGTTCCCACCTGCAGCGCCATCGAAAAGCAGAAGAGCGGGCTGAGGTACAGCGAAAGATACGTGATGGCCTCCGGCTGCCACTTATCGATCGGAGTCTGGATCGGCGGATCGCCCCACCAGTTCGGCATCCAGCCGAGACCGGCGGAAAAGCAGACGAAGAGCATCGCCGCGATACGTGCCCTGGCGCTGGCGACGGTAAGCGTGATGAAGTTCCAGACCAGCCGCAGCAGCACGAGCCCGAAAAGCAGACGGGATCCATGATAGACCGCGATCAGCGGCAGATGAGTCCAGCCTGCCAATCGTCCGAGAACCAGAAAGAGGGGATTCAGGGCCATACCGTGCTGCGGGTCGGTTGTGAAGAGGTTCAAGGCACGATAGGAGCCATCCGCCGCCTGCCGCATCCAGGAGAGATAGACACAGCTGTCGTCGAGATTGTATCCGAGCCACATAAACCGTCTGCCATCGGCCCTGCTGGCGCCGATCAGATAGGGGATCAGCGTCGAGAGTACCGTCAGCCCTGCGATAAACCAGGCGAGACGGCTCTGACGGCGTTCTGAGGCAGCCGCCGATGAGGACGAGGCTGCCGAAACTGCTTCTGTTACTTCCGGTTCGGACATGGGGCGTCAGGCTCCGTGCATCCGCGCGGCGACGGCGGCCTGGCAGGCACGGTCCTGCGCGGCGATCTCCTCGGGGCCAGCCAGCACCCCGATCTCCAGTCGATATTCGCGTTTCTCGCCAGGTTCGAGGAACTGAAGCGTTCCCTCCGCCCGGTCGTGCGGACGGCCCATCACCATACAGTTGGCCGGCTCCATGCCGACCACGTAGGTTCCGGAACCCATCATTTTCCATTCGATGAATCGTGGCAGCTGGGCCGGAGAGTAGGTGCAGTAGACACCGATGCCGGGGGCGCTGCCGTCGGAGGAGGCAGTCGTCTCATCGACAATGGCGGTGGTGACCCTGCCGTCGTTCGAGAGTGCGAACTCGTGGAAATAGACCTGCTCCTGAAAACCGACTTCGGGTGCCTGAAAATGCGCGAAGCGGTCTCTGCCTTTGATGGCCTCGGCATCGCGGGGCACGGCGGTGACTGTGGGAGCCAGCAGTCTCGCCCCATCGTTCACGACCGGGAAACCGATATTGATATGGTACAGCATCATGTGTTCGGTACGCTGTGCGCCGAGGTTTTCGACGACATCGTGCAGAAACAGCCGCTTTTCGCCGAGGCGGGAGGTGATGGTGCGCGTAAGCTGTAGATTTTCGCCGAAAACGGTCGCCTGACGCATTTTGCCCCGCACCGTCATCACATATTCGTCGCCTTCCCACTCTCCGTCCCAGCTTACGTTGGTGGCGGGCAGATTGCCGATCCGGCCGTGCAGACCGTACGGCTGTCCGTCTTCCGTCGCGTTGGCCCCCGCCCAGGTCAGGCCGCAGGTGACGACCAGCCCGCCATAAAAGCCGCGCAGCCAGCCGCGCCCGCCTTCCCCTTCATGGTCGAAGAAGGCGGCATGCGTGTCTGTCGTCGCGCTTCGCCAGGCAAGAGAACGGCCGTTGTAGCTTGCGGAGGAGATGTCCATGCCGCGTCCCGGCAGCACCGTATACTCCAGGCCGCTGCCGGTGGTAACGTCGAGCGCCAATACGCCGTCTTCCAGCCCTTCGACGAGGCGGTAAGGTTTGATTCGCGCTACCTGGGAAATGTCGCCCACATGTGCCAATAGGTCCGCTTTGCCATATCGGCTGCCGTAAAGTTGTGCCATCTGCTGTTTCGGTTCTCCCGCGTCTCGATGTGTCTCAGGACTGCACAGAAGGTTCGCATTTCGCAGGGAGGATTCCTCCCTGCGGAGCGGAGCGTTTCCTGACCGCTCTCTGCGCCGGGGCTGGCGGGAGACCGGGGGAAGGCTCCGATGGTAAGGAAACCGCCTCTGCAGTGTCGATCCGCCGCACAGCGGATCCTTCTGTCGAATTGGATGGCATCTGCTCTTGCATAACGTGCCGGATTGGAGTATAATAGCGTCGTACTGAAGGAGGGCGTACCCAGCGTTCTCCGTTATTCGCATTGTGGGGCGGTAGCTCAGTTGGGAGAGCGCTTCAATGGCATTGAAGAGGTCAGGAGTTCGAGCCTCCTTCGCTCCATCTATTCGTTACGTGTCTCCTCGTATCGGGCGGTCTGTCTCTCTTTCCGCCTGCTCCCTTTCTATTCTCTTTCTGCATCTCCTGGTCTTTGTCTGTCTGCTGATCGCTGCGCCCGGCAGTGCCCAGCAAACGCCTTCGAACGCCGATCCCAAAACCCGAACGGATGTTTTTCTCTTCGTTCACCCCAATAGTATGGCAGCGGCGCATATCGGCCTGTCTTACAGCAAACGTATTCCTCATACGCAGGTCGAAAGTGAAATACGCAGACTGGCGGCTGTCGCGGGCTGGAAACTGGACGGGAAGCTGTCGATCACGGACCGGACGGTTCGCCCCGATAATCCCGCGCGTTTCCCGCCCACCACCGGCGCCGAGTTCTCGGTTTCGGATGCCCCGCAATTTCACGACAATGCGCCGGTTCTGGCTCCTTACCTCCAGGCGTTTCAGGCCTGGGATCACCTGGAGATCTTGTTTGTGGCCTCCGACCTCGTGCCGTACAATGGTGTCGCAAATTTCCGCAGTCCTGCTTTGGATATCACGCTCGCCAAGAGCGCAGGCATCTACGACTATCTGGTGACGATACGGGAGCATTCTAAAGCTCTGCCCCCCCTGATTTCCGACAGCCCCAGTCTCTCCGTGGATAACGGAAACAAAACAGTTCCAGCGGCGCCGTTGGCGCAGAACCCTCTCGATTCTGGTCAGCCTGCTGCGCAGGAAGCCTCCTCTCTGTTCTGGCCTTCTCTGTTCATTATTGTCGGAAGCCTGCTTACGGGCGGGGTGGCGCTCTATCTGTTCGCAAAGCGCCGCCAGGAAAATTTAAAGCCGGGGCGGTCGCGGTAGACGAACGAAGAGGATTTCTGCTGCGTGGAATGGAATTAGGCAGCCAGGGAAGGCAAACGGCTGTCCGGCAGGGCTGGCGGATACGGTGTCCACACTTCCGGAGGAAAGGACCTGACTATGAAATACGATCTCGACGAAATGATACTGGTGGCGGGCGAACTGAAGGCCTCGGATCTGTTCATCAAATCCGATTCGATCCCTTCGATTCGACAGCATGGTAAGGTCGTGACCCTGGACCATGCACCTCTGAGCGAAGAGGAAGTCCATGATCTGGTCTACAGTAAAATGACTCCCCGGCAGCAGGCGGTTTTTGAGCAGCATCACGAGATGGATCTGGCCTTTTCGGTAGGCGAGGGCCTCCGGATTCGTATGAACATCTATCAGCAGCGCGGCGGACCCGCCACTGTCTGCCGTCTGATTCCGACGCGCATCCGGTCCCTGGAAGAGCTGGGCTGTCCTGCAAAAGTGAAAGATTTTACGACCCACCGCAACGGGCTGGTGCTGGTGACAGGTCCGACCGGGTCGGGCAAAACCACCACGCTCGCTGCGATGATCGATCTGCTCAATCAGAACCGTAAGGTGAACATCATCACCCTGGAAGACCCGATCGAATTCGTCCATAAGGACAAACAGGCGATCGTCAGCCAGCGCGAAATCGGCATCGATACGGACAACTTCAATGTGGCTCTGCGGCACGTGCTGCGTCAGGCGCCGGACATCATCCTGATTGGAGAGATGCGCGACCTGGAGACGATGAATATCGCCCTGCAGGCCGCAGAGACAGGCCACCTTGTCTTCGCAACGGTCCACACCGCGAGCGCCGCCGAGACCCTCGACCGCGTCTCCAACATGTTTGCTCCCCACGAACGCCCGATGCTCTGGCTGCGTCTTTCGACCACCCTGCGGGGCGTGATTTCGCAGAAACTTCTGCCGAAGGCCGACGGCTTAGGGCGCGTCGCTGCGATCGAAGTCATGGACGTGACGCCGACGATCATCAATCTCCTGGAAAAGGGCGCCTCCGATGAGATCTACAGCGCTATCCGGCAGGCCGGAATCGAAGCCTACTGGGGGATGCAGACGATGAATCAGGCCCTGCTGGCATTCGTCAAGCAGGGTATGATAACCGAAGCGGATGCACTGGCGAATGCCAATCCCTATACGGAACTTCGGCAGATGATCCGCATGGCCCAGACCAAGGGCGAGATGCGCATGACACCACCGGGCGGCGGACCCCCGCCGGTGCCGGGGCTGCCGCCTATTCCCGGCGTTCCCGCGCGTTAAAGCGGCACACACGGTGCGGCGTGTCCCCATCTGCCGAGCGCAGGGTGATCCTTTGGTGAAGGCGAAGGGAGAGGAGAGGATGGACCCTCTCCGCCCTCTTTGCCTTTTCCCGTCTGTCAGGAGTTACGAGGATGATACCAATCGATGATCTGCTGCATCTGCTGGTCGAACGGGAAGCGTCGGATCTGCATCTCCGTGTGGGAGAGCCGCCTGTCATGCGCATCCACGGCAATCTGACCCGACTCGATATGCCTCCGCTCCTGGATCGGGACATGTACGATCTGATTCATCCTGTCATGAACACCGAGAAAGAAGTGCGTTTCCAGCAGACGCTGGAGCTGGATACCTCTTATTCGGTGCCCGGACTGGCGCGGTTCCGGGTCAACATTTTTCGGCAGCAGTCCCACATCGGCGCTGTCATGCGGGTTATCCCGTTCAACATCAAGACGATCGACGATCTGGGGATGCCGGCGGTTACCAAAGAGATCGCCATGCTTCCGCGCGGACTGGTGCTCGTGACCGGACCGACCGGGTCGGGCAAATCCACGTCTCTGGCGGCTATGATCGATCTTATCAATGAGACGCGGCCGGGACACGTCGTCACGATCGAAGATCCGATCGAATATGTCCACCACGACAAGCAGTGCGCCATTAATCAGCGTGAGGTCGGCACCGACACCCACAGTTTTGCCGCGGCGCTGAAGCACGTGATGCGCCAGAATCCCGATGTGATCCTGGTGGGAGAGATGCGCGACCTCGAGACCATCCAGCTTGCGATCACCGCTGCGGAGACAGGACACCTTGTGTTCGCGACGCTGCATACCACCGATGCCTCGCAGACCATCGACCGCATCATCGACGTGTTCGAACCCGACGCACAGCAGCAGGTGCGAATGCAGCTGGCGACCGTACTGCAGGCGGTCATCTCGCAGACCCTGCTGATGAAGAAGACCGGGGTCGGACGGCTGGCGGCTTTCGAAATCATGGTCTGTACCAGCGCTATCCGAACCTTGATTCGCGAGGGGAAGAC
>JAYTGR010000356.1:0-1940 GCA_043733205.1 Chthonomonadaceae bacterium | reverse complement strand
TTGCGCCGTGAATGCGCCCCGGCAGGTCCAGGACCGACGGCGTGTCACCGTGTTCCTCCTTACTCCCTAGACGGGCGTCCAGGGAGTTCATTCCGGTTTTGCCCTTCACCAGCGCATCGGTATACGTAGACCGCTGCCCCAGCACCTTCAGCGCCGCCATCTCCGCCCGCAAGTTCAGCCCGCCTCCCTGAATACCAGCCTGCCGCGACACTCCCGGCAACGCCATCGAAAGCGGCGCGCCGGTCAGTTCCTCGAAAGGCGTAAAGGCGATACGCGAAGTTGCGGCCATGCCGAGCTTTGCCAGCGAGCCCGTCCGCGATAGGATAGCGAACCGATGATAGGCCCGGTATTTTTCCGCGTAGTCTTTCGGCTTTGCATCGTTCAGCAGACGGTCTACCCCGGCGCGCAGGCGTCCCTTCTCCTCCGCCAACGCCTCCGCTTCTGCGTCCAGCGTCCGCACGGGCCGCACCTTCTTAGGAGCGGCGGCACCGGCGTCAATCTGCTTCTGGAGGTCGGCAATCGCCTTCGCTGTGCTGCGTTTCGTTGCGGCCAGCGGGTCGGGCGGGTTGTGCGGCCCAAACCCTTCCGGGTTCACGTCGAACTGCAGCTGCTGATACTGCCCGAGGAGCGACGCCCGTTCCTTCTCCATGTCCGCCAACCGCTCAGCGCGTTTCGGATCGTTTCGAGCGTACAAGTCAGATTTCGCCTCTGTCCGAAGTGCGTTGTCCAGTTCGGCCAGCCGCGTTTCGGCGACTTTCTTCGCCAGCTTCGCCGGGTCGGTTTTTGACTTGCGCAGATTGTCTAACTGCTTCTGCGCGGAGTCTATGCGCCGCTTTAGCGCCGCCCGCTCGGGTGTGAGCCTGACTGCGGAGCGCGCACGGACAGAGGTATCGTTCGCCGAAATTTTGCGTTCCAGTTCCTGCAGCCGGTTCGTCATGCGCGTTACAGCCGCTGCGTTTGCCGCCTTCTCACGAATGGATACAGCCTCTGGAGACTTCGCTTTCAGTGCCTGATACTCCCGCTGGAGGGTATCCCTCTCCGCCTTCAGCCCTGCAATTGCGGGTGTGTCGGGCAGCGCGCGTTTGGGCGTGGAATTCGTGTCGCCTGCGGTGAGACGGCGGCGCAGTTCGGAAATCTGATTTTCCAGCAGCGTCGTAGCAGTGCGCTGCCGTGCCGCAAGTACACGGGTTTCCCGGCCCGTGTCAAGGGAGTCGTAGACGACTTTCAGCGCGTCCCGCCGCGCCCGCAAGTGTGTCGCTTCGTCGTCGAGTTGTGTCGGCGAAGGTGCGGTAATTGTAAAATCCTGTTCGTCTATTCTCTTTTCGTAGTCGTCAATCATCTCTTTCAGATAGATTTTGTACCGGGCCAGCTTCTCGGCGTTGGACGCAGGCTGCCGGGGCTGGGCAGGAGGCTTCTGCGCGTCCTTCATGTTCTGATATTTCGTCTGGAGCGCGTCTCTTTCCGTTTTCAGTGCCGCCACCTCGGGCGAGTCGTTTCCCGGCTTGCGCGGAGCGGGTGCGGTATTCTTCTCTTCGATGCGACGCGTCAGGTCGGCAATCCTGTTTTGCACACGCGTTCGGGCGGCGCGTTCCCGTGCGTTCGGCTGGAGAGGGTCCGGCGGAGGCTTGACGGCCTGCCGCGCCGCCTTCAGCTTCTCCTTCAATGCCGCAACCGCCAGCGACGCGCTGCCGGGCTCTTTGCGTGTTTCCTTTTTGGCCTGCGCCAGCGTATCTTCGATCTGCGACAACAGCCGCATCTGATTTTTAAGTTCGGCAATCCGTGTCACATGCGGGCTTTTCGTCGGATAGCCGTGCCCGCTGATTGCGTCCATGATGTCGCGTTTCGTGACTCCCTCGATGTGGTCCTTCATCGCGGAATAGATCGGGTCTATAACGTCCGCAACGGACGCGCCGCCGAACTCTACCCGGTTCTTTGCCATA
>JAYTGR010000355.1:0-1941 GCA_043733205.1 Chthonomonadaceae bacterium | reverse complement strand
AGCGCGCGTCCCTGTGCAGCAGCAGAGACCCCGCATATACTGGCGATCAAAGCCGGACGTATCCTCACCGTGACCAAAGGCACGATCGAGAACGGCGTCATTCTCATCCAGAACGGGAAGATCGTCGCGCTGGGCAGACAGGGCGAAGTGACCATTCCGGCAGGCGCGGAGGTGATCGACGCGTCCAGCGAGTGGGTGATGCCCGGCCAGGTCGATCTGCACGTCCACATCGGCAACGACTCCGGCCTGCACGACTATGTCCATACGCTCAACCCGGAATTTCGAGTCTGGGACTTTATCAACCCGGACGATCCGCTGGTGCGCGATGACATCGCCAGCGGTGTCACGACCGCTCTGACCATTCCCGGCAGCGGCGGCAACAACTCCGGCTTCGGCGTTCTCTGGAAGCTCGGCGGCGCCAAGCGCGAAGACCTGATCCTGCGCAAACTGGGCAGCATGAAAGTGGCGCAGGCGTACAATCCCGAGCGGAGGGCCGGGGACCTCGGTTTAAGCCGCATGGGCATGTGGTGGATGCTGCGCGAAATGTTCGCGCGCGCCGGCAAGTACGAGGACGGCATGAAGGCATACGAACAGTGGGAGCAGAAGAATGGCCAGCCCACGAGCGGAGTCTCCCTCGTCTCGGCCGATGCCGCTGCGTCCCGAACTGCGAAAGCTGTCGATCCTCCGAAAGACATTCTCGGCCTGGACAATCTGCGCGCCGTGCTGGAGAAGAAGACTCCGGTCATCGTGCATACTGCCGGCGCGCGGGATGTCATGGAGACGATGCGCATGTTTCATGACGAGATGGACCTTAAACTGGTCATCACGCACGGCGAATTCGGTGGGTTCCGTGCCGCGCAGGAGGCTGCCAAGCGCAGTATCCCCTGCAACATCGGGCCGCGCCTCTACGACTTCTCTTACCAGACCTACGATCGCAAGTTCTACTCTCTTCCCGCCGAATATGAGAAGGCGGGCGTGCAGAACATCTCGCTCTGCACCGACTGCCCGGTCATTCCCGCAGACGACCTGTTTCTGCAGGGCACGGTCTCGATCCACATGGGCATGGACGAGGATCTGGCGCTCCGCGCGCTGACGATCAATCCGGCCATCGCCATCGGTATCGGAGACCGCATCGGCAGCCTGGAAGTGGGCAAGGATGCGGATCTGGTTATCAAGAAGGGCAGCCTGTTCGATGTGCGCAATCCGATCAACAAGGTGTTCATCAACGGCAATCTGGTCTATCGGCATGGCCAGCGCCGGCGCGGCACGGGCGCTGGTCCCTTCGCGCAGAGAAACAGTGTGGCAGAAGACGATGGAGACGAAGAAGATGGACAGGTCGAGTCGGGTGCGATGCACAAAGGTTTCCTCAGCATTTCGCGCTAGCCTTCTGGCCGCCGTGCTGTCTCCAGCCGTGGGGGGCGCGCAGGCCGCCTCCCCCCTGCCTGCCGACCCTTTTGGCGAACAGGTGGTCGCCATCCGCGCCAAACACATCGAGACGGTCAGCAAAGGCGTTATCGAAAACGGCATCGTTCTGATCCGAAACGGGAAGATCGCCGCCATCGGGAAGGACGTGAAGATCCCCGTCGGCGCGACGATTTTTATGACGGACACGGTCATGCCGGGTCTGGTCGGCGTCGACTCCCGGATCGGACTGTCGGGCGGACTTGCGGCGGATACCCTTCCCGTCGGTCCCGTGCGCGGAGGAGGCGGAGCGGGAGCAGGGCTGGGCGGCGCGGCAGCCCGCGGCGTGGCGAACCCGCATTTCCGTGTCGTGGACGAACTCTATCCCTACGACACCAACTACGCGCGGCTGGCGCGCAGCGGGGTGACCACGCTGGCGCTTTCGCCAAGTGGAGCGACTTTCTCCGGGCAGGGCGCGGTCGTGCGTACGGCAGGCGATACGCCCGAGGCCATGACGCTGGTTCCGAGCGCACTGCTCTC